>JANQHZ010000521.1 GCA_028282445.1 Candidatus Binatia bacterium
GCCCGCCCGACGGAGGCGATCCCGGCGTGGATGTGTACGATGTCGTCGTAGCGAGCCGGGCGGTGGTAGCGTGCACTGGTGCCGAGCACTGCAAGGTACAACCCGCGCTCCACATAGGTCGGAAAGGCATGACCCAGGCTGCGAAACAGCTCGGCGCGGCCGATCTCGAACATGCGAAAATAGTTGCCGTAGTAGACGATGCGCATCGGATCGCAGTCGGCGAAAACGACCCGGTAGCGGGCAACCTCTCGCAGCGAGGGGCCAGAAGTTTCGACAGCTTGGGCAGGCATGTGTGGCCCATAGCATCGAGGATGTGAGGGGGCCAGACGGCGCCGCTCGAGTGTGCCGACCGTGTTGACGCGCGATCGAATCGGCGTAGCCTTAAATTACTTCCGTTTCTGGAGATTCCCATGACAACCGACGAGTACCCTCTGCTGTCGGCGCTCGAGTCGCCGCGGCAGCTGCGAGGAATGGACACTCCTCTGCTCTATCGAGTGGCCGATGAGGTGCGGGCGTTCATCATCGACTCGGTGACTCGCACGGGAGGGCATCTCGGAGCCGGGCTCGGGGTCGTCGAGCTCACCATGGCACTTTTCTCGGAGTTTCAGTTCAACGACCAGGACAAGCTGGTGTGGGACGTCGGCCACCAGTGTTACCCTCACAAGATCCTCACCGGCCGCAGAGACGAATTTGCAAGCCTTCGTCAATGGGGCGGACTGTCCGGGTTTCCCGATCCCGCTGAATCGTCGTACGACACGGTAAAGACGGGACATGGCGGCACGAGTATCTCGACGGCAATGGGGTACGCGCTTGCCTGGCGCGGGCGTCCGGAAGACGCCGAGCGCAAGTCGGTTGCGGTGATCGGCGACGGTTCGCTTCAGGAAGGCAGCGCCTTCGAAGCGCTCAATCACGGCGGCACCTACCGCGACATGAATCTGGTCGTCGTTCTCAACGACAACAACATGGGAATCGGTCCGACCGTCGGCGCGATGAGCAAGTATCTTTCGCGCGTGCGGAGCTCGACCTGGCTCAACGATCGCTTGCACGCGTTGCAAAGGTCGATCAAGCAGATTCCCGGGATCGGCGAGCACCTCGAAGACGTCTTGCAGCGTTGGTACCACTCCTTCCAGGGGGTGATCCCGCAGCACGCGATGGGGATCATTTTCGAGGAGCTGGGATTCTTCTACTACGGACCGATCGACGGCCACGACATCGACGCCCTGCGCGAGGCGTTTCGAGCCACCCAGTGGATGCGGCGCCCGGTGCTGATCCACGCAGTGACGCGCAAGGGCCGAGGCTACATGGACGACGTGCCCGAGGACACCTGCTATCACGCTGCCCCGGGAACCCAGAAGAAGAGCTCGCCGCTCATCGAGTACCCCAACCAGGGGGGGCCGAGCTTTACGTCGACGTTTGCCGACAAGGCGATCGAGCTTGCCGAAGGCGACGATAAAGTAGTGGTGCTGACCGCTGCGATGTTGGAGGGCACCGGCCTCAAGAAGTTTCAGAAGCTGTTCCCGGAGCGCTGCATCGACGTCGGGATGGCCGAGCAGCACGCTGTCGGCCTCGCCTCGGGGCTTGCGCTCGCCGGTAGCCATCCGATTTGCGCGATCTACTCGACCTTCTTGCAGCGCGGCTACGACCAGGTCTTTCAGGAAGTTGCGCTGCAGAACGCTCCGGTCATGTTCTGTCTCGACCGCGGCGGGTTGGTCGGTGCCGACGGCGCGACCCACAACGGTGTCTTCGATATCGCGTACTTGCGATGCTTGCCCAACTTCGTGCTGATGGCGCCGCGCGATACCGCTGAGCTGGTGCGCTGTATGGATCTGGCGATCGCTCACGACGGCCCGACAGCGATTCGATTCCCGCGCGGAGCCGGCGTCGAACCGGACTCGTGCCTGCCGAGCGCGCCGTTCGAGATCGGCAAGGGCGAGAAAGTCGCCGAGGGGGACGATGGCTGTATCGTCGCCTACGGTCCGCAGGTATACGCGGCTCTCGAAGTGCGCCGTCGCATCGCCGAGGATTCCGGCCGCGAGCTGGCGGTGGTGGACGCGCGTTTCGCCAAACCTCTCGACGTCGAGCTGATCGGCGCCGAGGTCGAAAGGCAGCCGGTGGTATTCACTCTCGAGGACCACGTGCTTGCCGGCGGCTTCGGCTCGGCCGTCGCCGAGATGGTCGTCGAACGATACCGCCAGCGGGCCTCCCGGCTACACCACTTCGGTCTGCCCGATCGTTACATCGATCACGGCAGTCGGGCCGAGCAACTCGCTTCGGCGGGACTCGATCTCGACTCGCTGACGAGTCGCGTAGCGCAGCGCCTGCACGAGACCAAGCAGGCGGTCCGTTTGGCCGCGCGCTGATCGCGGCGACAGCGCGGCCGGTCGCTCGGGCTGGTCGGATTCGCGAGTGTGTCGCTCAGAGGTAGAGCAGGAACAGCCGTTCAAATCCGTTGGCGCGGAACTCGGCCGGGGGATCTCGCCAGAAGCTGGGCTCGTGGTAGGCCGGGTGCTCACACGAACACGAATCGCAGTGCGGGCACAGCTTGGACGGTTCGTGATGCATATGGCCGCACCACGGCGCCGCGAACAGGTCGAAGGCGTTGTGGCACATCGGGCAAGGAAGCCTGTGCCGGCTACCGCGGCGGTCCGTTTGCTCGGGTCGTGGGATCAGCTGGGCGC
>JANQHZ010000596.1 GCA_028282445.1 Candidatus Binatia bacterium
GCACCGCTGTCGCTTCATGGGCCTCAAGGCGCTCGCCAACGGCGTCGTGAGCTTCAAGGACGTCCGGGTGCCGGTCGACAACCTCGTCGGCGGCGAGGGGAAGGGCCTCAAGATCGCGCTCATCACACTCAACACCGGGCGCCTGACGCTGCCCGCCGCGTGTGCCGGTATCGCCAAGAACTGCCTCGAAACGGTGCGCGGCTGGAGCAACGCTCGCCAGCAGTGGGGCGTTCCCATCTGGAAGCACGAGGCCGTCTCGCACCAGATCGCCGACATGGCGGCGACTACCTTCGCAATGGACTCGGTCGCGAAACTGTCCAGCCAGATGGCGGATCGCGGCGGATACGACATTCGCCTCGAGGCCGCGGCGGCGAAGGAGTGGAACACCGTCAATTGCTGGCACCTCGTCGACCGAACACTCCAGTTGCGCGGCGGTCGCGGATACGAAACCGAGCGCTCTCTAAAGGAACGCGGAGAGGCACCGATCCCAGTCGAGCGCGTGTTGCGCGATTGCCGCATCAACCTGATCTTCGAGGGCTCGAGCGAGATCATGCACCTCTTCATGGCCCGCGAGGCAGTCGACAAACACCTCCAGGTCGCCGGCGCCATCATCGACAAGAACAACGGCGCCTCGGAGAAGTTGGCCGCCATTCCCGGCATCATCTCCAACTACGCGGTCTGGTATCCGCCACTGTGGCTCAAGGGCCTGGCCAGTTTCACCAACTTCCAGGACTGGGGTCGGCTCGCCAAGCACATGCGTTTCATCGAGCGTCGCGCCCGCAAGCTGGCTCGCGAGAGCTTCCACGGCA
The DNA here is from genome assembly GCA_028282445.1 of Candidatus Binatia bacterium. Classification (GTDB taxonomy): domain Bacteria; phylum Desulfobacterota; class Binatia; order HRBIN30; family CADEER01; genus CADEER01. Next base: position 810 of record JANQHZ010000596.1, read on the forward strand.
TGGCGCTCTACCAGGCCCAGATGGAGCGCAAGCAGGGCTTCTTGTTCCGCTGCGTCGACATCGTCATGGAGCTCTTCGCCATGGCAGCGACACTCTCCCACGCGCGTTACCTGAAGGACACCAATGCCCCCGGAGCCGACCGCGCCATGGATCTTGCGGATCTGTTCTGCTCGCAAGCCGAGCGCCGGGTCAAAGCCCACTTCCGCGCTCTCTGGAGCAACGACGACAGCTCGCTCAACAAGGTTGCCGGACAAGTCATGAAAGGCGAGATCGAGTGGCTGGGCGAAGGTCGTCTCGACCTCGGCCTGGCGCCAGAGGAATTCCACGCCAAGCCGCTGACCAAGCCAGCCGAAGCTGCCGCTGCAGCATCCTAAACGCGGCCATGAGGCCGTCGTCCGAGGTCGCGTGACGATGACCGACAGTTACCAAGCCATGAGCTCCGCCGAGCGAGCGGCGGAGCTCGATCGCATCCGCGCCGAGCACGAGCGTTTCCGCTCCCTCGGCCTGGCTCTCGACATGACGCGGGGCAAACCCTGCCCTGCCCAGCTCGACCTGTCGAACGGGCTCCTCACCTGCGTCGGGCCCGACGAAGTCGCGGCCGCGGGAGGCGACGTTCGCAACTACGGCGGGCTCGACGGAATCCCGGACGCGAAGAAACTATTCGCCGACTTTCTCGGCGTGCAACCCGAAGAAGTCATGGTCGGCGGCAATTCGAGCCAGACCGTGATGCACGATTCGATCTTGCGCGCATGGTTGTTCGGCGTGCCCGGTGGCGACGGCCCGTGGGGTCGATCGGAGCGCGTTCGCTTTCTCTGCCCGAGTCCCGGCTACGACCGCCACTTTGCAATCTGTGAGCACCTCGGCATCGAGATGACCGCCGTCGCGATGGACGGCGACGGTCCGCGCATGGACGAGGTCGAGTCGCTGGTCTCGTCCGACGCGTCGATCAAGGGGATGTGGTGCGTTCCGCGCTACAGCAATCCCACCGGAATCACCTATTCCGATGAAGTCGTCGATCGCCTCGCCAACATGGCGGCAGCGGCCGACTTCCGCATCTATTGGGACAACGCGTATGCGGTACACCACCTGACGGACAATCCGCAGCCGCTGAAAAACCTGCTCGATGCGTGCAAAACGGCAGGCAATCCGGAACGCGCGCTGATGTTCGGCTCGACATCCAAGGTAACCTTCGCCGGCGCCGGCGTCGCGGCGATGGCCGCGAGCCGGGTCAACATCGCCGACCAGCTCTCCCACCTGGGAATCCAGTCGATTGGCCCGGACAAGGTCAATCAGCTTCGGCACGTACGCTTCTTCGGCGACTTGGCGGGTATCGAAGCGCACATGAAGCGTCACGCCGAGATTATCCGGCCCAAATTTGGCGCCGTCAGCGGAGCCTTCGAAAGGCAGTTGGCGGCCACCGGCGTCGCCACGCTCAGCCAACCGAACGGCGGATACTTCTTCAGCTTGGACTGCCTCGACGGCACCGCGGCGCGCACAGTCGAATTGGCGGCCGAAGCCGGCGTCAAGCTGACACCGGCGGGCGCCACCTATCCGAACGGCGACGACCCGAACGACCGCAACCTACGACTCGCGCCCACCCTCCCCGACCAGGCGGAGATCGAGCAAGCGATGGACGTCATCTGCACGAGCGTCAAACTCGCCTGCCTGGAGAAGTTGGCGGGGTAGGTTGCTCGCGCGGTCACTCAGGCGGCTGCGACCGCATATTTGGCCACAGATGAACACAGATAGAGTCGGATGCGCAGCCGCCGCCGGATTCTGAGTCGATCGGGTTGATGTATAGCCCCGGGCGTGGGCGACGCATGCGTCGCCCCTACAAGCGGACCGACAACCGCGCCGTGGTGTAGGGGCGAGGCACCCCCCTTCGCCAAGGCTTCGGAGGACATGTTGCCTCGCCCGATCAGGTCCGGCGAAAGCCGATCGATCTAAGTTTATGTGTGGCTAGCCCCCGTCACTGCGGGAACGATTCCGGCGGGGTAGCGTTGGTGACTTCGCCGGTTAGGGCGTGCATGAACTCGATGAGATCCAGTTTCTCCTGGTAGCTCAGCTTGAGGGGCCTCATGTCGGCCGACAGTTGCGGGTTCTTGATTCCACCCTTGTCGTAGAACTCGACGACGTCCATCAGGGTCGCTTCGCTGCCATCGTGCATGTAGGGCGCCGTGTGGACGATGTTGCGGAGGGTCGGGGTTTTGAACGCCCCCTTGTCCGCATTCTCTTTGGTGACGGCATAGCGACCGAGGTCCGGATCGGGCTTGTCCATACCCACTCCGATGTTGCGATAGTTCTCGTCGGTGAAGTTGAAGCTGGCGTGACACGCGGCGCAATTCGCCTTGCCGTTGAACAACTCCATACCGCGCACGGCCGATGCGCTCAGCGCCGATTTGTCGCCGGCTTGGTAGCGATCGTAGGCACTGTTTCCGCTAACGACGGTTCGTTCGTACGCGGCGATGGCCTTGGCGATTCGCGGCATATCGACCTTGGGGTCGCCGAAAGCCTTGGCGAACAAGGGCGGATACCCCTTGATGCCTTTCACCACCGCGACCACGGCATCGTGCGAGGGCATTGCCATTTCGATCGGGTTGGTGAGCGGACCGTGCGCCTGCTCTTCGAGGTCGGCGGCGCGGCCATCCCAAAACTGGTCGGCCGAAAAAAGCCGGTTGATCACGGTCGGGCTATTGCGGCCACCGAGTGCGCCGCCGACCCCGGCCGACACCGTCTTCGGCTCCGCGTAACCGTGAAATGGATGATGGCACGTTGCACAGGAGATCGTCTGGTCCTTCGAGAGACGCTTGTCGAAGTAGAGAAGCTTGCCGAGCTCTACCTTGCCCTCGTTCATCGGGTTTCCGTCCGGAATATACGCGGAGTCGCCCTGCAGGCCGAGCGGAAGGGTCATCGACCACGCCCCCGACTTCACGGTGTCCCGCTTCGATTCGGCGGCAATCGCTCCGCCGGCGACGACGACGGCTAGGGCCGTGGAAAGCACAATCCTGAACATGGTTCCCTCCTGAGCTTGCTCGACAGAGCATAGGGTCGATGCCGCGGGCTGGCAACCTCGCCCGCGCAGCTAGCCGATGTAGCGCGCGGTGTGGCGTTCGAATGCCTTGCGGCTTCAACGCGCGCCGTCAGTATGACATACGTCCAGCGGCGGCATCGATTCGCTGTTCCCGACACCACGATGAACGATTCCCCACATCCCCTTCTACGTATCCAGGGTGTCACCAAATCCTACCGCGAGGGCGAGCGCCGACGCGCCGTGCTTCACGGAGTCGACCTCGAGATCGAACGCGGTCAAATTACGGCCATCCTGGGCGAGAGCGGCAGCGGCAAGAGCACGCTGCTGAACGTCATCGGCGGAATCGACGTCGCCGATGCGGGAGAGGTGTGGGTCGACGGGACCAACCTGACGCGCCTCGACGAAGAGAGCCGTACCCTCTTCCGCCGAAGGCACATCGGCATCGTCTTCCAGTTCTTCAATCTGATCGACACCCTCACGGTCGCCGAGAACGTCGCGCTTCCTCTCGAGCTCTGCGGGGTCGCACCGGCCCGGGCCAGTGAATCGGTTGCCGACCTGGTCGACAAGGTCGGCTTGGGGGATCGGCTCGACAGTTTCCCCGATCAGCTCTCCGGCGGCGAGCAGCAACGCATCGCGCTCGCGCGAGCGCTGGTTCACGAGCCAACGCTCATCCTCGCGGACGAGCCGACCGGCAACCTCGACGAGCACACCGGTGATGCGATCCTCGAGCTTCTCGCCCAGCTCACTCGCCAGCGGCACGCCAACCTCGTGCTGGTGACACACAGCTCCAAGGCGGCATCGATCGCGGATCGAGTCCTGGTGATGAGGGACGGCGAGCTTACCCAGGGTAGCGCCGAGCGATGACGGGATCGCCGTCCCGGTTGCGCGGACCGCTGTGGTTTCGATTGACCACGCGCCACCTGCTCGCGCACCGCTTGCAGACCTTCCTGATGGTAGCGGGTGTAGCCCTTGGTGTCGCGGTGGTGATCTCCATCGACATCGCGAATCAAAGCGCCGAGCGAGCCTTCACCATGAGCACCCAAGCCGTCACCGGTCGGGCGACTCATGAGATCACCGGAGGTTCCGATGGTGTTCCCGTCTCCGCCTACGCTGAGCTGCGACGCCAGGGAATCCGCAGCATCGCCCCGGTCATCGAACGTCTCGTCATCCCGACGTCCGGTCGGCCCCTCACGCTACTCGGAATGGACCCATTCGCCGAGGCTCCTTTCCGCCCCTATCTCGAGTCCCTCGGTCCGCAATCGTCGATCCTCGACGACCTTCTGACCGTTCCAGGAGCGGCCCTGCTGGCGCCCGATACTGCCGCCGAGCTCGGCGTCGCCGTGGGCGAGGCGTTCGAGCTCGACATCGACGCCAACCGTCGCCGCCTCGTCCTGGTCGGGACGCCGACGCCGGCGAGGGAATCGCACAGACGTGCCCTGACCGGCTTGGTGCTTACGGACATCTCGACGGCGCAGGAGCTGACCGCCCAACCGACTCGCTTCGACCGAGTCGACGTGTTGCTTCCAAGCGGCGACGAGACGGAGCGGCAACGGATCGCGACCCTTCTTGCGCCCGGATTGTCGATCGCCGCGGTCGGCGCCGAAGCCGGGCCGGTCCGTGAAATGATCCAGGCATTCCAGACCAATCTTTACGCTCTCAGCCTCCTCGCTTTGATCGTCGGGATGTTCCTGATCTTCAACACCATGACCTTCGCGGTTGTGCAGCGCACCGAGCTCATCGGCACCTTGCGTGCACTCGGTGTCACCCGCTCCGAGATTTTTCGAGGAGTCTGTGCGGAGGCGGCAGTGGTCGGCCTTGTCGGCACGACGATCGGCGTCGTTCTCGGGATCTCCCTTGGCCGCGGCAGCGTCGACATGGTCACCCAGACCGTCAACGACCTGTTCTACGCTCTGACCGTGCGCTCCGTCGCAATCCCGCCGATGTCGATCGTCAAAGGAGTCGTCCTCGGCTTGATTGCCACCGTCGCCACCGCCGCCTTCCCGGCGCGCGAGGCGGCAGCGGCGCAGCCGCGCACCGCGCTCTCCCGGAGCGCAATGGAGGAAACCGCAGGGGACCTGGTGACTCGTTCTGCCGCCGTCGGGGGAGCTCTCCTCCTGGTCGGCACTGCCCTTCTGCTCATCCCGTCGCGCGACCTGTGGTTGGCGTTTGGCGGGCTGTTTGCCGTCATCGTCGGCCTGGCCTTCTTCGCGCCGGTGGCAACCCGATGGTTGATGGGTGCGTGCGCAAAGCCGATGGGGCGCCTGTGGGGCGCGCTCGGCGCTGCTGCCCCGAGGGACGTCACTCGTTCCCTCAGCCGAACTTCCACCGCCATCGCCGCATTGATGTTGGCGGTTTCGGTGGCGATCGGCTTGCGCATCATGATCGGTAGCTTTCGCACCACGGTCGCAGTGTGGCTCGACACCACCCTTCGCGGCGACGTCTACCTCTCCGGCAAGACGCTCGGCGGCACTGCCGCTACCACTCCCCTCGAAGAAGGGGTACTGGCCTATCTGCGCGATCTCGATGGAGTCGATCGGGTCGACCTGGTGCGCTCCACTTCGATCGATACCGCTCGGGGTCCCGTCCAGGCGTCGGCCTCGAGTCGTCCCTACTTCGACGACCTGCGGCTCTACAAGGAACTCGCCGTGGACGCCGCCGACGTCCCGGCGAGGCTCGCGAAGGGAGACATCTTGGTGAGCGAGCCACTCGCAACGCGCCTCGGGCTCTCGGCCGGCGTCGACCGCTTGTCGCTATCGACCGTGCGCGGAGAGCGCGCTGCCCGGATCGTCGGCGTGTACTACGACTATGCTTCCACCCAGGGCCAGGTATTGCTGGATCGTTCGCTGTACAGCGTCGAGTTCGACGACGACGCCGTCACCGGCGCCGCATTGATCCTCGACGACGCCGCTCGAAGCGCCGCGGTATCGGACCGGGTCGCTCGCGAGCTCGCCCCGATACAGACTCTGCGCGTCCGGCCGAACCGGGAGTTGCGACGGGAAGTGTTCGAGGTCTTCGACCAGGCCTTTGCGATCACTCGGGCGCTGGTCATCCTCGCCACCGGCGTTGCGACGCTCGGCGTACTCTCCGCCCTTCTGGCGCTGCAGCTCGAGCGCCGGCGGGACTATGGAATGTTACGCGCGCTCGGGGTGACGGGGCGTCAGGCTGCACGTCATGTTTTCATGCAGACCGGCCTGCTCGGTGGATCCGCGACGCTGCTGGCGATTCCCACCGGCGTGCTCCTCGCCGTCTTGCTGATCTACGTGATCAACCGGAGAGCTTTCGGATGGACGCTACACATGCAGCTCGCCGCCGATCCGTTTGTTGCCGCGTTCGCACTGGCGGCGATCGCCGCGGCAGCCGCCGCACTATTGCCGGCCTGGCGAATGTGGAATTCGCGTGCTGCGGAGCTCCTGCGATGAATGGTTTCTACGCACGCCTCGCTAGTCGGGGCTGTCACGCAGGAGGGGCGACTTTGATCGCGCTATTCTCGATCTGCGCGGCGGCCTGCTCGGGCGGTGACAAGAGCACGCCCGCGGCGGTACCGCACACGGCGCCGGAGCGAATTGGCTTCACCTATGCCCGCATCGATCGGCCACTGTCGTTTCCGCGCGACTACGGGAGCCATCCCGACTACCAGACCGAGTGGTGGTACTACACTGGAAATCTAGAGGGGCCATCCGGACGGCACTTTGGTTATCAGCTTACGTTCTTTCGCAGGGCGTTGAAGCCGCCGGCCGAGGTTGCCGAGCGGACCGTCCCGACCGCCGCAAACGACATTTTCATGGGCCACCTCGCCCTGACCGACGTCGATCGCGGTGAGCAATACGCTTTCGAGCGCTTCGGGAGGGGCGCGGATCCGGTAGCCGGCGTCCGCAGCGCTCCCCATGCGATCTGGCTCGACGACTGGCGCGTCGAAGCGACCGACAGCGGCAGCCGCCAACTGACCGCCGGCGATGGCCCAGTCAAGATCAACCTCGAGTTGCGCCCGACCAAGGGACCGATCGCCCACGGTGTCGCCGGGTACAGCCGCAAGGGGCCGGATCCCGAGAAGGCTTCGCACTACTACAGCTTCCCTCGCCTGCAGACGATCGGAACGATCGAGGTCGGCGGTTCGACGCACGCGGTCCGCGGAGCCAGCTGGATGGATCACGAGTTCACCTCGAGCGGTCTCGCCGAGGATCAGATCGGATGGGACTGGTTTTCGATCCAACTCGACAACGACGTCGATCTGATGCTGTTTCACCTGCGGACAGACAGCGGCGAGGTCGACCCGTATTCGAGCGGCAGCCTGATCACCGCCGATGGCGCGGTCGAGACCCTGGATCGGGACCGCTTCGAGATCGCCACCAGCGGGTCGTGGCTCAGTCCGCGCACCGGGGCCGCGTACCCGGCTGAGTGGCGTATTCGCATCCCGGATCGCGCAATCGATCTCCAGGTGCGTCCTCACATCCCCGATCAGGAGCTCGCCCTGTCGTTCTCCTACTGGGAGGGAGCCGTCGAAGTCGAAGGATCGTACGGTTCCAACGCGGTTACCGGCAACGGCTACGCCGAGCTGACCGGTTATGCCCGGTCGATGAAGGGAGCCTTTTGACCCGCCGAGAAGGGCCCGTCCTCGGGCTGCGCCCGCCGTTCCCTTGACCCCTCCAATTCACTTAGTATGTTTAGAAAAATTGTACTTCCCCAGTTTACCCATAAGCCACATGAATACTGGAATTCAGGCGAAGTATGGGGAATCGAACCAGAAAGGAGACTCACACGATGTCTGCCGTCGCGACTTTCTTGACGTCGACGATCGGTCGCAAGGTGTTGATGGCTCTCACGGGCATTTTGCTGATTCTGTTCCTCGTCACCCACCTCGCCGCCAACCTTCTGATCCTCGTCGACGCCGAGGCGTACAACGCGTACAGCCACGCACTGATCTCGAATCCCCTGATCTATATCGCGGAGGCCGGACTGATCGCACTCTTCGTTGCGCACTTCGCCTCCGGTATCCTGATCTACGCGCAGGGACGCGCCGCCAGGCCTAGTTCGTACAAAGACGATCGTTGGGCGGGCGGCACGAGCAAGAAGAGCTTCTCCTCGTCGACCATGATCCTGTCCGGCGCGTTCTTCCTGCTCTTCGTTCCGCTCCACGTCTGGGGCTTCAAGTTCGGCACGTATTACGACGCGGGCAACGGCATCCGCGATTTGCACCGCCTGGTGGTCGAGGAGTTCCAGAACCCTCTTCTGGTCGCGTTCTACGTGGTCGGCATGGCGATTCTCGGCCTTCACATGTGGCACGCCTTCGGATCAGCCTTCGAGTCACTCGGAGTGACCCAACGCGACACGCTACGACGCACCGGGAATGTGATTGCGGTCGTCCTGGCAGGCGGTTTCATGATCATTCCTCTGGCAATCTTCTTTCTCGGAGGCGGACAGTGACCCTCGAAAACAAAGTTCCCGAAGGGCCGATCGAATCGAAGTGGCAGCAGCACAAGTTCAACATGAGCTTGGTGGCGCCCTCGAACCGCCGCAAGTACGACATCATCGTGGTCGGCACCGGCCTCGCCGGCGCTTCCGCCGCCGCCAGCCTGGGCGAGATGGGGTACAACGTCGCCGCATTGACGATCCTCGACAGCCCGCGCCGCGCCCACAGCATTGCTGCGCAGGGCGGCATCAACGCGGCAAAGAACTACAAGAACGACGGCGACTCGGTGCAGCGTTTGTTCTTCGACACCGTCAAGGGTGGCGACTATCGCTCGCGCGAGGCGAACGTCTACCGCCTCGCCGAGGTCAGTGTCGATATCATCGACCAGTGCGCCGCCCAGGGAGTACCCTTCGCGCGCGAGTACGGCGGCACGCTTGCGAATCGGTCATTCGGTGGCGCCCAGGTTTCGCGAACCTTCTACGCACGCGGCCAGACCGGGCAGCAACTGCTTCTCGGCGCCTACAGCTCGTTGATGAGGCAGGTCGACCGAGGCCAGGTAAAGCTCTTCTCGCGCCGAGAGATGCTCGATCTGGTGATCGCCGACGGCGCCGCTCGGGGTATCATCGCCCGCAACCTGGTTACAGGCGAGCTCGAGCGATACGCCGCTCACACCGTCCTGCTCTGCACCGGCGGCTACGGCAACGTCTACTATCTGTCGACCAATGCCGGGAACAGCAACGTTACGGCGGCCTGGCGCTGTGCCAAGCGCGGGGCCTACATGGCGAACCCGTGCTACGTCCAAATCCATCCGACCTGCATCCCACAGAGCGACGAATTCCAAGCCAAGCTGACGCTGATGAGCGAGAGCTTGCGCAACGACGGTCGCGTCTGGGTTCCCGCTCAGAAAGGCGACTCGAGACCGCCCCAGCAGATTCCCGAGAGCGAGCGAGACTACTTCCTCGAGCGCAAATACCCGAGCTTTGGAAATCTCGTGCCGCGCGATGTCGCGTCGCGCAACGCCAAGGCGGTGTGTGACGACGGCCGCGGAGTCGGCGCTACCGGCCGCGCCGTGTATCTCGATTTCAGTGACGCGATCGAGCGATTCGGCGCTAAGGTCATTGCCGAGCGTTACGGCAATCTCTTCCAGATGTACGAGCGCATCACCGGGACCGACGTCTACACCGAGAAGGCGATGCAGATTTACCCCGCCGTTCACTACGTCATGGGCGGCCTCTGGGTCGACTACAATTTGATGAGCAACCTTCCGGGGCTACATGTCCTGGGAGAAGCCAACTTCTCCGATCACGGCGCCAATCGTCTCGGCGCGAGCGCTCTCATGCAGGGGCTCGCCGATGGATATTTTGTCGCGCCCTACACGGTCGCCGACTACCTTGCCAACGCCAAGCTCGACCCGGTCGACACCGATCACCCCGCCTTCGACGAGGCCGAACGCGACACCACCGCGCGCGTGGACAAACTGCTGGCGATCAACGGCAGCAAGACCGTGCTCGAGTTCCACCGCGATCTCGGCAAGATCATGTGGAACAAGGTGGGCATGTCGCGTACCGAAGCCGGTCTCAAAGAAGCCCTCGGCGAGGTTCGCACCTTGCGCGACGAGTTCTGGCGCGACGTCAAGGTGGTGGGCAAGGCTGCCGACTTCAACAAGGAGCTCGAGCGGGCCGGCAGGGTCGCCGACTTCTTGGAGTTCGCAGAGATGCTCATCCTCGACGCACTACACCGAAAAGAGTCGTGCGGGGGTCATTTCCGCGAGGAGAGCCAGACCGACGAGGGCGAAGCCCAACGCGACGACCAGAACTACTCGTACGTCGCCGCTTGGGAATTCCAGGGAGAGGGCAAGGAGCCTACCCTTCACAAAGAACCCCTGAGCTTCGACTTCGCCCAGGTCAAGCAGCGCAGCTACAAGTAGAGGGATCCAGATGGAGAACATGACGCTCAACTTGCGAATTTGGCGACAGGCCAGTGACTCCGACTCGGGGGAGCTGGTCGACTACACGGTGCGCAACGTCTCTCCCGACATGTCCTTTCTCGAGGTGCTCGACGTCGTCAACGACGACATCGTCAAATCGGGCAATGAACCGGTCGCCTACGACTACGATTGCCGCGAAGGCATCTGCGGATCCTGCAGCTTGGTGATCAACGGCGTCGCGCACGGCCCGCGGGAGGCGACCACCGCGTGCCAGTTGTTCATGCGTCACTTCAGCGACGGCGACACCATCACCGTCGAACCATGGCGGGCAAAGGCGTTTCCCGTGGTGAAGGACCTCGTCGTGGACCGCAGCGCGTTCGACCGCATCCAGGCGGCCGGCGGATATGTCAGCTTCGACACCGGCGGCGCCTGTGACGCGAATGAGATCCTCGTCCCCAAGGAAGCTGCCGACGCGGCCATGGACGCCGCGGCTTGTATCGGCTGCGGAGCCTGCGTCGCGGCGTGTAAGAACGCCTCCGCCGAGCTTTTCGTCGGTGCGAAGGTCACGCAGTTCGCACTTCTGCCTCAGGGTCAGGGCGAACGCGACCGCCGCGTGCTGGCGATGGTCGAGCAGATGCAGGAGGAAGGGTTTGGCCCTTGCTCCAACGAGGGCGAGTGTCAGGCCGTTTGCCCGAAAGAGATCTCGGTCGCGCACATCCAGACCCTGCACCGCGAATACACCCGCGCCTCGATGCGTCGGATCTTCGGCGCAGGCTGAGGCCGCGGACGTCGCCGGCCCCCGCCGTCGGCGAGCTAGCGGCGAGGGACTGTCTCGGCGAATCGACGCCGTCGGCGGGCATCCGCTCGTCAATTCGAAGAATTGCGGGTCGACCCGATCCCGGGGCCGACCCGCTCTGTGCGGACGAGCGGTCCAAATCAATCGGCGACCGTCCGGCAATACGCCGCGACGTTCACCCACGGTCGTGGCAACCGTGAGCAGTGTGCGGTTCGCGATGCCTGCCCCGATCTGGCCTAATTGGGTCGTGGAGCCGCAGCCAGCCTCGATCGAGGCAGCACCGCCCGGCGCGGCAAGCCGCTCATGACGGATACCGTAGTCCGCACCACTCGCAACCGATCGCTCCTCGACGAGTGGTCCCTGGTTCTCAGCGCCGCCGATATCAGGCATCGCAAGCGGGGCACCGGCGGACAATACTCACTCAGTGTCGATCCCGCGCAAGCTGCCGACGCGGTTGCCGCACTCTCCGACTACGACCTGGAGCGCCGACGCCGGCGCCGTGCACCGTGGCCGCTCGCCGACCGCAGTAGCAACGTCGCGTGGGCGGTCGCCTCGGCCATTCTCCTCGGGCAGATGTGGTTGGATACGGATTCCCCGACAGCGGTTGCATACGCGAGCGGAGCGAACCGCGCAGCCGCGCTATTCGCCGGCGAATGGTGGCGCCCCATCACCGCTCTCACGCTCCACGCCGACGGACTCCACGCGATGTCGAACGCCGCTTCGGCGCTGTTGTTCCTCTCGCCGCTGTGCCGTTCGCTCGGAGGTGGAACCGCTTTCACCCTGGCACTGCTCGGAGGTGCGCTCGGCAACCTCGCCAATGCCGCCATCCGGGGTGGTGACTACAGCGGAATCGGCGCCTCGACCGCGATCTTCGCGGCGGTTGGCTTACTGGCCGGCACCCGCCTCACCGCGGACGAGGCGGAGCCCGTTTGGCGGCGGTGGCGCAGCCTGGGCGCCGCTTTGGCGATTCTCGCAATGCTGGGAGCGTCCCCCGAGACCGACGTTCCGGCCCACCTCCTCGGCTTGGTCAGCGGCACCGCGATCGGCGTCGCCTTCGTGCGCATCGCGCGCCGCCCTCTGGATCCGTTCGCCGACGCATGCGTGGGCATTGCTGGGTTGGTCGTACTGGCGGCCTCGTGGGCCGCCGCACTCTACGCCTCTTGACCGCGCCTGCCGCGAAAATCAGGTTGTAGCATGCGCAAGATGATGTTCTTCTGCCGACGCCGCGCCGACATCGACCACGATCAGTACGCCGAAATGGTGCTCGCCGATCACGTTCCGCTGGCCCTCACCCACCATCCGACCATGCGCAAATACGTCGTCAATCTGGTCGACCATGTGCCGGCGGGTGAACCGGCTTATGACAGCGTCGCCGAGCTTTCGTTCGATACCCAAGAGGATTACGAGCGTCGTCTTTACGATTCCGACGACGGCAGGCGCGTCGTCATGGAGGACGTGGCGCGCTTCATGGGTGGCGCCGACGCCTACGCCACCACCGAGCACGTACACCGCCAGCCGACACCGGCGGGCCCGATCGGTGGACGGAGCCCCCGCGTCAAGCTGCTTTGTCCGATCCGGCGAAATCCCGACCTATCGCATGAAGCCTTCGTGGAGCATTGGATCAACCGGCATCGTCCCCTCGCCCTCGCCCACCACCCGGGCCTGATCGGGTACGTCGCCAACGTCGTCGATCAGGTCCTCTCCGATGGATCGCCGTCGCTCGACGGCATCGGCGAGCTCTATTTCGACAGCCCGCGGTCTCTGCGCGACGAGATGTTCGGATCGCCCGAGGACGAGAGAATCATTCGCGACGATGTCGAGCGTTTCATCGGACACACCAACGCCTACCTGGTGACCGAGTACGTACAGAAGCGCCCGTGACCGGTCTTGTCAGTCCGAGAGTCGCCGGTACGCAATCAAATGCTGAAGCGCTTCATCCGCCCTGCCGCTGCGCTCGAGCAGGCGGCCCAGGTTGAAGTGGGCATCCGCGAAGTGCGGGTTGATCTCGATCGCTCGTTGGTAGTGTCGCCGCGCTTCTTCGAAGTGGTCGATGTCCTCGTGCGATACCGCGAGGTTGTAGTGCGTCACCGCGTCGTCCGGATTCCGCTTTAGCGCCTCGCCGTAGAATCCGGCCGCGCCACGCGGATCGCCCCCCTCGTGCACGAGGCGGCCGAGATTGATGTAGGCGTCGACGAGATCGGGATCGATTTCCAGCGCTCGTTGATATGCCTGGCGTGCGCCGTTCGGATCTTCCTGCTCGATCATCACGCCGTATTCGAACCAATCGTTGGCGGACTCGTTCGGCGCCGGCGTCGCAGCGCGCCTGCGAACCGCCGGAACCACCTTGGTGGCCCGATCGGCGAGCTCGTCGACGGCGAACTGAAACACCTGCTGGCCGCTCTCGGGCTGCCAAACGGTGTCGCCGTCTCGCACCACGATCTCCCCCGACTCGGCGTAGATGCGAACGCCGGAAAGCGGACGATTCTCCGGCAGTTGCTTCTTGAGTTGTCGCAGCGCTCGATGCACCCGTTTGGGCGGCAGCTCGGAGGAGCCGAGCAAGCCTTGGGCCGTGCGCAACAACACCAAGTCGCGAAACTCGAAACGATAGGCGCGGCCATGGCGCGCCGGAGCGCAGTGGCCTGCGTCGACCAAGCGTCGTACGCGGCGCGCGGAGACTCCGAGAATGCGCGCTACATCGGTCGTACGGTAACGATCGATCTCACCGCCGCCGCTTGCAACGAAACCCGACCCGTTCGCTTGCAGGCTCACGCCCCTCCTCCCACTCAACACCTGCGGAGCGCCCACCGACCCTCCGCTGCAAAGACGTGTACAAGACTTGCGGCGTCGGGCCAATCCCTTTCGGCAGAAAAATCTGCCCTATTGCGACGACGCGGCGCGAACCGACCGCTTGCGTCCCGCCTTTTTGCGCGGAGGCTTGCGGCTTGCACCCGCCGGCCCCTTCGCCTCTTGCCCGTCAGCACCCGCCGACAGCGATGCC
>JANQHZ010000707.1 GCA_028282445.1 Candidatus Binatia bacterium
AGCGATGCGGAAAGAGGTGAAGTCCGAGTTCCTGCTCGACCGGCTGGTGGTCTTTTCGATCATCGAGGCGCGGGGATGCGAGCGCTTCGGGATGCTGGCGGACGCGCTCGAGCCGGGGCCGCTGAAAACGTTTTACACGGACCTCACGCGTGCCGAGGCGCGGCACCGGGGACTGTTCGTCCGATTGGCGCGCGACATCTTCGACTCGGCGACGGTCGCTTCTCGGATCGACGAGCTGGTGGCGGTCGAAGCGGAAATCGCCGCCGAGATGCCGCTGCAGGCGACCCTCCACTGAATACGGCATCGACGCGATCTCGGATGCGGGTCCTCCACTTGACGCGGGACTTCCCTCCGCATTCGGCCGGTGGCACGTCGACCGCGGTCGGCACGTTGGTCGAAGAGCTCGCGCAGAAAGGGGTCGCAAGCGAGGTCATCTCCTTTGATCATTGGAGAGGACGCGCCGGCGGCGGCGACAACGTCGAACACCGCCCCGGCGAGACGGTCGTCCTGCGCATCTCGAGCGGTCATCCGTACGCGGCGATTGCCGACGCGGCTCGCCTCCTTCGTCCCACCGTCGTGCATCTGCACCACGAGAATCTGTGGGCGTTTGCCGAGCGCCTCCGCAGCGAGTTCGGCGTGCCCGTCGTCTACAGCGTTCACACGCTTCAGCAACACCCGCGCGAAGGCGAGCCCTCGCCGATCTCGACCGACGACCAACGAACCGCCCTGACCGCCGCCGACGCGGTCACCGTGCCGTCGCGCTTCGCCGCCGAGCGCGTCTCCCCCGTCACTCCGCCGTCAACGCCGCTGCACATCGCGTCGAACGTCCTCCCCGTCCAACTCACGCGGGCGCGACAACTGACGGATCCGCCGCTCGTAACCTACGTCGGCCGTTTCGACTGGTCCAAAGGGACCGACACCTTGTTCGAGATCATGCGCATCGTTCTCGAACGATGCGTCGATATCCGTTTCGCAGTCGCGGGAGGACTCCCGGCCAGTGCGAAGCGGGAACGCCGCTGGCTGCGGCGCTGGCATGCGAGCGCGCCGGCGATCGCCGACCGGCGCGTCCGATTTCTCGGCTGGCTCGGCCCGGCCGAACTCGACGAGCTCTACCGCGCTTCGAGCCTGCAGCTCGTGCCGAGTCGCTGCGAGACCTTCGGCCTCAGCGCAGCCGAGGCCATGTCACGAGGCATCCCGGTCGTCGCCGGCCGCAGCGGCGCCCTGACCGAGCTGATCGAACACGGCATCACCGGTATCCTCTGCGACCAGGACGACGCGGCGGCACAGGCGACCGCGATCCTCGATCTCTGCCGCGACCCGACCCGCGCCTTGGCGATCGGCGAGCTCGCCGCCCGCTCGATCGAGGCGCGCTACTCGCCCGAAGCCGCCCTACCCGCCTGGCTATCAGCCTACCGAGGCGACCCCGCGACCGGCGATCATTCTTCGAAGTCGCAGCTCGCCCGACGCGCTACTCGAACGGAATCTCGGTCTGGGCGATGAAGCCGTTGTTGAGCGCCTCGACATCGGTCGAAGGATCTTCCAGCGTCGACGTGCAGTCCTGAAAACTGAGGGCTCCGTCGGTCGATTGCGCAAGGTCGAGGTCGGCAAGAGTTCCGCGGATCGCGCCCGCCTCGCAGCTCGGCACGTTGATACTGTCGACCCCGATCGGGTACACGCCGGCGAGCAGATCGGCACGACGCTCCGCCAACCACTCCAGCGCGGCATCCGCCGCGGCGGGATAGTCGAGCTCGACACCGGCCGGCGCCAGTCCTTGCGACAGGGCGAGCGCCGGGACCCCTTGTCGCGCTGCCGTCTTCGCCGCTCCGACCGTTCCCGAGGCTTGCGTTGCCACGGCCTCACTCACATTCTGCCCCTGGTTGATCCCGGAGAGCACGACATCGGGCAGCTCCCCTGGCGCATAGAGCTCTGCAAAGGCGTAGTTCACCGCGTCGGCCGGGCAGCCGTTGATGGCCGTCGACTCATAGCCGCTCGCAGTCGTGGCAGACGATACGGTCAAGTCGCCGCAACGGTCGGACGGACCGGTCTGGTCGCCAGTGGCGCTGCGGTTGCCGTCGGGCGCGCACACAACGACATCGTTGTCGGCATCGGCGCGCAGAGCCTCGACCAACTCGTCGATTCCTTCCGAGGCTACACCGTCGTCGTTGGTCACCAGAATGCGCAGGCGCCGAGCTCCCTGGCCGCCATCGTCGTCATCGTCACCGCAGCCGACGATCGGCAGCGTCAAGGAAAGCGCAACGATGGTCGAAACCGTGCCCCGAACAAAGATTCTCATGTGCCCCCCATAAACTATCCTACAACCGTTCGATGACCGCATCGGCAAAGCTCTCGGTACCCAACTCGCCGCCGAGGTCGCGCGTCTTTTGATTGTCCTCGAGGGCGCGGTTGTATGCGGCTTTGATTCTCTCCGCGCACTCGGCGGCGCGCTGGTCGGAGCGCTCGGCGGCGAGGTAGTTCAACATCATCACGGCCGACATCAGTAAGGCGAGAGGATTCGCCACCCCCTTGCCTGCAATGTCCGGAGCGGATCCGTGCACAGCCTCGAAGACGGCGCACTCATCACCGATGTTCGCGCCCGGGACGACGCCGAGCCCGCCGACCAGACCGGCGCAAAGATCGCTCACGACGTCACCGTATAGGTTCTCCAGCAACAAGACATCGAATTGCGACGGGTCCTGCACCAACTTCATACAGCCGGCGTCGATGATCATCTGCTGAAACTCGATATTGGGATACTCGCGCTGGTGCACCTGCTGCGCCGCGTCGAGGAAGAGGCCATCGCTCATCTTCATGATGTTGGCCTTGTGGAAGACGGTGAGCTTTCGACGCGCCCGCTGCGTCGCGTAACGGAAGCCCCAGTGAGAGATCCGCTTGCAGGAGCTCTCGGTCGCGACCTTCATGCTGATCACGACATCGTCGGTGACACGGTTCTCGGCGCCGCTGTACAATCCTTCGGTGTTCTCGCGAATGATCACCAGATCGACATTCTCGAAGCGCGTCGGGACTCCGTTCAACGACCTTACCGGTCGCACCGCGGCGTACATGTTCAAGCGTTTACGCAGCTGCACGTTGACCGAGCTAAAGCCCTTGCCTACCGGCGTCGTGCACGGGCCCTTGAGGGCGACACCGCAGCGCAAGACCTCGTCGACCGTTTCGTCGGGGAGAACATCCGGACTGCCGTCCTCGAGAGCAGCGATTCCGGCGTGTCTGGTTGTCCATTCGACCGGCGCTTCGGCGGCTTCGAGAACCCGCAAAACGGCGCTGGTCACCTCCGGTCCGATACCGTCCCCGGGAATCACGACCGCTCGATGTTTCGCTGCCTCACTCATGGTCTACACCGCTAGACCCGCTCAGGCGGCATGGCAAGTGGACCGCCGGGCATGCCCAAGGCTTGTTCCCGAATCGCTGCTCGAGCATAGCCTAGCCTCGCGGCGCGTTGTAGGAGTGGTGACTCGGAAACGCAGGTTTCAAACGAAGAAGGAGGAATCGATGGCGAGCTTCATGAAGGGGTACAGCGCACAGGCGTACGCCGCCCTGCGGATCGTGTCCGGCTTCACCTTCCTTTGCCACGGCAGCGCGAAGCTCTTCGCGTTTCCCGTCCCGCCACCGGCCGGCGCGCCGGCGGCCATTACCTACTCGGCGGGAACGATCGAGCTGATCGGCGGCGCTCTGCTGATCCTGGGGCTCTACACGCGTTGGGCGGCCTTCATCTGTAGCGGTACGATGGCGGTCGCCTACTGGATCGCGCACGGCACCAAGGCGCTCTTTCCAATCGCCAACGGCGGCGAGCTCGCCGCGGTGTACTGCTTCCTGTTTCTCTACATCGCGGCGCGCGGTCCGGGCATCTGGAGTATCGACGGCGCCGACTGACCGCCTTTTTCGCCCGAAATCTACGAGGGCCGCCGCCACCCCATCTCTGCGGCGAAAAGCTCTCGAACCCTTCGGACCTCCGCCTGCTCTTCGGCAGGCGACCAGGAGAGGAGTTCGCCCATCGTGCGAGCAGCCGGGGCGAGCAAAGCGTCCAGACCCTGCGGCTCGTAGAGAGCGGTGCGGGTTCTCCGGTAGAGAACATCGGCCAGCCGTGCCGCCCCCTCGCGACGCACCGCCCACCGCACCTCTCCGTCAAGCAAGCCGGCGCCCGTGCAGAGGCACTCTCTTCCCAACCCGACGACCTCCGCCGCATCACTCCCGTACAGAGACACGAGTCGTCCGCGGCCTGCCGCATCGAGGTCGCACAGCCCCACCAGAGTCCCCGACCGCGCATCGAGCGGTCCTTCCAGCTCCCCTCCGGGTAGCAACGGCTCTTCGTCCGGTCGAGCCGGAAGACTACCGAGCACTTCCTCGGCGGTCTCGACGATACGGATCGCCATCGGACGATAGCCGGTCAACTTGCCGCCGGCCACGGTAACGATCCCGGCCGGCCCCAACGTCACCTCGTCCTTTCGCGAGAGATCTTTCGGCTCTCTTCCCGGACGGGCGACCAGCGGGCGCAACCCGGCCCAGGCACCGACCACGTCGGCGGCTCCAAGCCTCGCTTGCGGAAAGTAACGCCCCAGCGGGTCGAGCAGATAATCGACGTCGCCTTGCTCGATCTCCGGCCAGGTACGCGCAGATCCCGCGTAAGAGGTGTCGGTCGTTCCGACGTAAGTCACCTCGCCACGCGGGATGGCGAACAGCGAACGCTTGTCCCGCGCGGCTAGCAGCACGACGTTTCGCACCGGCAGCTTGGCCGCCGGGACGCTCAGATGTACGCCCTTCGAGAGGTGTAAGAAAGTTGGAGAGTCGCCATCCTCGAGTCGCCGAACTCCCTCCACCCAGGGGCCGGCCGCGTTGACGATGCAGCGCGCCCGCACCTCGACGCGACGCTGCGACAAGCGGCAGCACGCGGCAACGCCACGCGCCTTGCCGGATGGCTCGCGCATGACCTCTTCGACCGGAAGGTGGTTGACGCAGACCGCACCAGCGGCATCGGCCGCCCGCAGGTTGGCGACGACCAAGCGGGCATCGTCGGTCAGATACTCCCGATAGGCGCATCCGTACGGGAAGCGGCGCCGATCCAGAGCGGGCTCTTCGCGCTCGAGCTCAGCCACATCCCAATTGCGGTGCAAATCCTCCTCCTCGACCGCCCCTAGCTTCTCGTAGGTCGCGAGCGCGGTGCGAAACTTGAGCAACCCGGCGCGCGACCGCACCGGCAACAACATCCAACGACGCTCGGCCAGGTGGGGCGCCATTCGATGCAGAACCTTGCGCTCGAGCGCGGTCTCCCTCACCAACGCGACGTCACCCATCGCGAGATAGCGCAAACCACCGTGGATCAGCTTCGACGAACGGCCCGAAGTCCCGGAAGCGAAGTCCTCGCCCTCCAGCAGCGCGACGCGAAGCCCGCGCAGCGAAGCTTCGCGCGCGACCCCCGCCCCGGTGATGCCTCCACCGATCACCGCGAGATCGAAGGTTCCTTCTTCGAGCGAGTCGAGCGCGATCGAACGCCGCGTTGAGTCGAGGTGGGTCATCGGTAGCGGAGACTAGTTTTCCGAGTCGGACGTTGGTTGTAGAAAATCTCGGCGAGCAATCGAGGGCTGGCGAAAATCAAACGAATCTGCGACTCGGCACACTAGCAGCAAGTCCGTACGCAACAAGCGCAACACGCCATTTGACCGCCCCCGCGCGGAGCGCGATAGCG
>JANQHZ010000795.1 GCA_028282445.1 Candidatus Binatia bacterium
CCAGAGTGCCGGCAGGAGCGCGATCAGCAGGTTGATCATTCCCTGCAGCGGCGGGTCCGGCTCGATGCTGCAGTTGCATCCGCCGCCACCGCCGCCCGAGTCCGGGGTGGGGGTGGCGCAGCGTTCGTCGACGCACACCTGGTCGTCGGGGCAGTCTTCGTCGTCACGGCAAAATCCGACCGGCGTCGGGGTCGCGCAGCGTTCGTCGACGCATACCTGATCGTCGGGGCAGTCTTCGTCGTCACGGCAAAAGCCGACCGGCGTCGGGGTCGCGCAGCGTTCGTCGACACACACCTGGTCGTCGGGGCAGTCTTCGTCGTCGCGGCAGAATCCCTCCGGCGTGGCGGTCGGTGTGGTGGTGGCGCAACGCATGTCGATGCAGACCTCGCCCGGCGGGCAGTCGGTTTCGTCGTTGCAGAACCCGACCGGTGTCGGCGTCACGGTCGCGCAGCGGTTGTCGACGCAGACCTCGTCGGGCGCGCAGTCTTCGTCTTCTTCGCAGAAGCCGGCCGGAGTCGGGGTTGCGGTCGGTGTGGGCGCCTCGACGACATCGATGCTGCAGCCCGCGGTCTCGCTCGGCAGTCGATCTCCGTCGGTATCGCTTACCACGGCGTCGATCACCTCGATGTCGTACTGGCGTAGCTCGGCGTCGGCGTCGATCTGGAGGGTGCAGGTGTAGAGCAGTCCGGCCGGAATCTCGATTTGGTTTTGCTGGGAGACCACGATTGCGCGAACTCGTTCGGGATTGTCGAGAAAGGCTCGCGCCAGCCGCTTGTCGGGTGTCGTGCCGGGACCGATCGCCGGGTTGATTCGGCAATTGGGCGAGCCGTCGAGCGGATTGGAGGCGTCGAAGACCGACGTATCGAAGAGGATGTCGTTCTGGGTGCCGCCGACCGATTCGCCGGATTGCGTGTCGAAGGAGAATTCGACCACGACCTCGCCGCCGGCGGGGCCGGTGGTCGACTCGCAAGAGAGGATGACTTGAGCCGAAGCCGCGTTCGAAGCGATCAGCGCTGCCAATCCTGCAACGATTCTCCACGAGCGCGACATGGTGTCTCCTCGGCTAGGCGGTATGGAACGAAGCTACAGTGGGCAACACATCTCGATGATGTCGTCCAACGGCAGGTCGCCGAAGCGCGTACAACCGTTCTGGCTGTTGCCGACGGCGCGGACGAGCTCCTCGACCGTGATCGAGCAATCGCCGTTGGCGTCGCCGGCCGGGCAGGGCAGGACCGGGTCCTCTCCGCAGATGCTGATGCCGAGCGCCATGTTGGTCATGCGCACCAGCTCGTTGATGGTTACCACGCCGTCGCCGTCGCAGTCTCCGCTGCAGGCGGCGGGCCCGGGAGTCGCGGTCGGAGTCGGTGTCGGCGACGAGATGTCGCAGCGCTCGGGCTCGAAGGGATTGCAGGCGACGAACGCGTCGGTCTGGTTGTTGTTGTCGCCGTCGACCAGATTCTCCGCGGTCGAAGCAAAACCGATCCAGACGCCGTTTCCGCTGATGGCTACGGGGAAGTCCGGTACCGGGCCTCCGGGTCTTGGGCTGCTGAGATTCTCGACCGTGACTCTCTTGATGCGCGACCCGCCGAGTGCGACTTCGCGGTCGACCACGAAGACATCGGAGAAGCCGTTGCCGTCGATCGGGTCGAAGCTGGAAGAGAACGAAACGAAGGCGACGTAGCGTCCGTCGTCGCTGATCGCCGGGCCGCCGCTCAGTCCGTTCGACTCGTTGCCGAAATCGTCGACGCTGATGCGGACGGTTTCGCCGTCGCCGCGGGTGTGGACGAATACGTCGGGAACTCCGTTGGTGTCGGGGGAGACGAGGTTCGACCCTTCCGATTTGAACGCGACGATCGAGCCGTCGGCGCTCAGGTCGGGCAGGAAGCAGTTTCCGTTGGCCGGGGTGCCTGCCGAGGAGACGCTGACGATCTCGGTCTCGCCGTTGCCGACGCCGTGCACGTACACCTGCTCGGCGGTGCCGGGATTTTCGTCGATCAGATTGGTCGCCGCCGACACGAAGGCGACGGTCGAGCCGTCGTCGCTGATCGTCGGCGACTTGCTGTTGCCGTTGCCCTGGTCGCCGAAGAAGTTGACGCTGACGCGGCGAGTGGCGCCGGTATCGCGGTCGTAGAGAAAGATGTCGCTCGCCTCGTTGGTGTCCTCGGGCACGAGATTGGTGGCTTGGGAGACGTACACGACCCAGCGTCCGTCGCCGCTGATGCGGGGGAAACTGCTGCTGCCGTCGGGCTCGCCGTTGTCGCCCTCGATGCGAGCGATCGAGCCGTCGGCGCGGTCGAGCACGAAGATGTCTTCGAAGCCGTTGTTGTCGGCGGCGATGAGGTCGTCGGCGTTCGACGAGAAAACCACGAAGCGTCCGTCTGCCGACAGGCCGGGAGCGAAGCTGTCGAGGGCGTCGTCGGTGTCGCCGCTGAGGCGCTCGGTGGTCGCGCCGGGGCCGCGCAGTCGGACGTAGAGGTCGGGGCGTTCCTGGCCGAGGCGCGGCGTCACCAGATCCATCGCCTCGGAGCGAAAGACCGCGATCAGGCCGTCCTCGTTGAGCGCGACTCCGGTGCTGCGTCCCTCGCCGCTGGCGCCGCGAGCCGCCACGCTGAGCAGCTGGATATCCTGGCCGAAAGCCGCCGCCGAGCCCGCAATCGTCGCCGTGACGGCGAGCACTCCCACGCTTGCGGCACCGCGAAAACGCCGCCACCGCACCGACTTATCCATTCTGGCCATTGCTTGCTCGAACATCCTTCCCCTCACCGGCGCCGCCAGCGGCAGTGTCCTTAAAGTGGCGGGTCAAAGTCAAGGCGCAAGGCGCGCCAGATTCCCTCGGCAAGCAACCGAAAAGCTGCCCGGCGCCCAGGGTTGGCCCGTATCCCCTGGATCAAGCCAACTTCTTGCGGAGGATTTCGTTCACCATCTTGGGGTTGGCCTTGCCCTGGGTCGCCTTCATGACCTGACCGACGAAGAACCCGAGCATCTTCTGCTTGCCGGCGCGGTACTCGGCGATCTTGTCGTCCTGCCCGGCGAGAACCTGATCGACCACGGATTCGAGCTCGCCGGCGTCGCTGACCTGGCTGAGGCCTTGCTGCTCGACGATGTCGGCGGCGGACCTGTCGCTGTCGACCAGATCTTCGAACACAGCCTTGGCGATCTTGCCGCTGATCGTGCCGTCGTCGATCAGGCCGATCAGGCCGGCCAATTGCTCGGGTGAGACGGGCCAGCGTTCGATCACCAGCTCCTGGTCGAGCTTGCGGTCGCGTACCAAGCGCAGGACCTCGCCCATCACCCAGTTGCTGACCGCCTTCGGATTGTCGCGCAATGCGACCGCGTTCTCGAAGTAGTCGCCGAGGTCCTTGCGTGCGGTCAGTACCTCGGCGTCGTATTCCGGCAGCTGGTAGCGGTCGACGAAGCGGGCGGAGCGGGTGTCGGGAAGCTCCGGCAGGTGGTTGCGGACGCGTTCGATCCACTCGCTTTCGATGTCGAGCGGCAGCAAGTCAGGATCCGGGAAGTAGCGGTAGTCGTGGGCGTGCTCTTTCGAGCGCATCGAGCGGGTCACTTCCCGATCGGTGTCCCACAGGCGGGTTTCCTGAACGATCTCCTCGCCGGCGTCGATGGCCTTGCCCTGGCGCTCGATCTCGTAGTCGATCGCCCGTTCGACCGAGCGGAACGAGTTCAAGTTCTTGATCTCGACCTTGGTCCCGAGCTCGGTCGCCCCCGGGCGACGGACCGAGATGTTGGCGTCGCAGCGGAAACTGCCTTCTTCCATGTTGCCGTCGCAGACCTCGAGGTACTGCAGGATGGCGCGCAGCTTGCGCAGGTAGGCGCCGGCTTCGGCCGAGCTGCGGATCTCGGGCTCGCTGACGATTTCGAGCAGCGGCACGCCGCAGCGGTTGTAGTCGACCAGGCTCGAATCGCTATGCGCGTCGTGAATGTTCTTGCCGGTATCCTCTTCCATGTGGATACGGGTGAGCGCGATCGAACGAGGTTGATCGTCGACGACGATGTCGACGCGTCCGTCGAGGCAAATCGGCAGCTCGTACTGGGTGATCTGGTAACCCTTGGGAAGGTCCGGGTAGAAATAGTTCTTGCGCGCCCAGCGGCTGTGCTCCTGGATGTCGCAGTGAGTCGCCAACCCGGCCTTGATGGCGAACTCGACCACCTGACGGTTGAGCACCGGCAGCACTCCCGGCATGCCGATGCACAGCGGGCAGGTGTTGGCGTTGGGCTCGGCGCCGAATCGCGCCGAGCAGCCGCAGAAGATCTTGGACTCGGTGAGCAGCTCGGCGTGAACCTCGAGCCCGATGACCGCTTCGTACTCAGCCATCGCTCACTTCGCCTCCGGCTCCGGCGGATGCTTGCGGTGCCAATCGGTCGCACGTTGGTATGCGTCGCCGGCGCGCAGCACGGTGGTTTCGTCGAACGGCTTGCCGATCAGCTGGAAGCCGATGGGCAGGCCGGTGTCGGAGATGCCGCACGGCAGCGACAGGCCGGGCAGGCCCGCGAGATTGACCGAGATCGTGAAGATGTCGTTGAGGTACATCTGCAGCGGGTCGTCGGACTTCTCGCCGACTCGGAAGGCCGGCGTCGGCGTGGTTGGCGCCAGGATCAGATCGTGGTCCAAGAACACTGCCTCAAAGTCCGAACGGATCAAGGTGCGTACCTTTTGGGCCTTGAGGTAGTAGGCATCGTAGTAGCCGGCCGAGAGGGCGTGGGTGCCGAGCATGATGCGGCGCTTCACTTCGGAGCCGAAGCCCTTGGCGCGGGTCTGACGGTACATGTCGAGCAGTCCGTCCTGCTCGCCGGTGCGCAGTCCGTAGCGGGTGCCGTCGTAGCGCGCCAGGTTCGAGCTCGCCTCGGCGGTCGCGATCAAGTAGTAGGTTGCGATCGCGTATTCCGTGTGCGGTAGCGATACCTCGTCGACGGTCGCGCCGAGCTTCTCGAGCTGCGACGCAGCCGCCCGCACCGCTTGCTGAACCTGGGGGTCGATTCCGCCGGTGAAGTACTCGCGCGGCAAGCCGATGCGCAAGCCGGCGACCTCGCCGTCGAGGGCCGCTGCATAGTTCGGCGTCTCCCGGTCGACCGAGGTCGAGTCGCGGTCGTCGTGCGCGGCGATGACCGAGAGGAGGTGCGCTGCGTCGCGCGCGCTCTGCGCCATCGGGCCGACCTGATCGAGCGATGAGGCGAAGGCGATCACTCCGTAGCGGCTCACCCGGCCGTAGGTCGGTTTGAGACCGGTCACGCCGCAGAACGCCGCGGGTTGGCGGATGGACCCACCGGTGTCGGTGCCGAGCGAGGCGATGCATTGACGCGCCGCCACCGCCGCGGCCGAGCCTCCCGACGATCCGCCGGGGACGCAGTCGGCGTTCCACGGGTTGCGGGTGGCGCCGAAGGCGGAGTTCTCATTCGACGAGCCCATGGCGAACTCGTCGCAGTTGAGCTTGCCGACGATCACCGCGTCCGCCGCGCGCAGGCAGTCGACGACATTGGCGTCGTAAGGCGCGACGAACGACTCGAGGATGTGCGATGCGGCGGTGGTGCGGACGCCTCTGGTCAGGATGATGTCCTTGACCCCGATCGGAATACCGCACAGCGGCCCGGCGTCGCCGGCGGCGATCTTGGCGTCGGCGGCGTCGGCTTGCTCGAGCGCCTGCTCGGGCGTGACCGTAATGAAGGCGTTGAAGGCGTCTTGTGTCTCCGCGATGCGTGCCAGGAACGCCTCGGTCAGCTGGCGCGCCGAAAGCTCGCGGCCGTCCAGAAGCGTGCGAGCCTCGTCGATGGTGAGCGTCGTGGGGTCGGTCATCTCGGTGCGGAGATCGGCAACGCTACTCGATGATCTTGGGGACGCGAAAATGCGACCCGTCGGCGGCCGGAGCGTTGGCTAACCAGCGCTCGGTTTCCGGCTGGTTCGTCACCCGGTCGTCGCGGAAGGGTGTGTCGATTGGAGTGATGTGAGCGGTCGGCTTCACGTCCGCGGTGTCGAGTTTTTCGAGGACCTCGAAGAACCCGAGAATCCGGTCGAGCTGCTCTGCCAGTTCGTTTTCCTCGCCTTCGGTCAGCTCCAGTCGAGCGAGGAGGGCGACGTGGCGAACATCGTCGCGGGTGATGGCCATCCGCGTGAGCTAACACAGCGTATATGGGGGTTCAACGAGGCTTACCGGCAGGCGAAGCTTGTTGGGCTTGCGCGGCATCCGTAGGCTAGGAACGCGTGACGAGCCGCCGAGAGGTTGGAGATGCCGGCGAGCGGGCGGCGGAGGAGTACCTGCGCGCCCGCCGCTATGCGATCGTCGCGCGCAACTACCGCTGCCGCGGCGGCGAGATCGATCTCGTAGCAGTTCGGCGCGGCACGATCGTCTTCGTCGAGGTCCGCACCCGCGCAGTCGGCTCGCTGGTCCACCCCTTCGAAAGCGTCGACCAGCCAAAACGGCGCCGCATCGTGACTGCCGCGCGCCACTACCTGAGCCGACACCGGCTGCACGACCATCCGGTGCGTTTCGATCTGGTTGCTGTGCACACCGAGCGTGGGCGTATGACCTGCGAGCATCTACGGGATGCTTTCGATCTCGGTGATGGGCGGGTGTCGCGCCGGGCGAGTCGGTGGCCCTGGGGGTAGCCCGGGGGAATTCCGGAGGCAACGCGGGTCGGTACCGGTTTCCCGCCGACCGATGGATCACGCGCGGTTCACTTCGCCGACGCGGCGTGTTACCCGCACTCCATGCTCGATATTCGCATCATCCGGGAGACTCCCGACGAGGTGAAGGCTGCTCTGGCGACCGTCGGGGTGGAGGCGTCCGAGGTTGACGACGTTCTCGCTCTCGACGAGAAGCGTCGCTCGCTGATCGGCGAAGTCGAGAAGCTGCGCAACGAGCGGGCGACGGCGTCGAAGCGAATCGGAAAGATGTCGCCCGAGGAACGCGAGCCGCTGGTGGCCGAGATGCGTGCGCTCGGTGACAAGATCGCGGAGCTCGAAAAGGACATGGCGACCGCCGAGGAGGCGTTCGAGTCGGCGATGTTGCAGCTGCCGAACATCCCGCACCCGGATGTGCCGGTCGGCCCCGACGAGTCGGACAATGTCGTCGTGCGGGAGGTCGGTGACGAGGCGATCTTCGACTTCGAGCCGCAGCCGCACTGGGATCTCGGCGAGAAGCTGGGAATCATCGACTTCGAGCGCGGCGTCAAGGTGTCCGGGTCGCGCTTCTACATCCTGTGCGGGCAGGGCGCCCGCCTACAGCGCGCCTTGATCAATTGGATGCTCGATTTGCACACGAGCGAGCACGGCTACTCGGAGCTCTACCCGCCGGTGATGGTGCGCGAGGAGTGCCTGGTCGGGACGGGCAACCTGCCCAAGTTCGGCGACAACCTGTACCGCGATGTCGAAGAGGATTTTTGGTTCGTGCCGACCGCGGAAGTCCCCGTCACCAACTTCTACCGCGACGAGATCTTCGAGGCCGACCAGCTGCCGCGCTATCACGTCGCCTACACCCCGTGTTTTCGCCGGGAGAAGATGTCGGCCGGGCGCGACGTGCGCGGCATCAAGCGCGGCCATCAATTCGACAAGGTAGAGATGGTGAAGTTCGTCCGGCCGGAGTCCTCCGACCAGGAGCTGCTGCGCCTGCTCGACGATGCCGAGGACGTTTGCCGGCGCCTCGGCCTCCGCCATCGCGTCGTGCAGATGTGCACCGGCGATCTCAGCTTCGTGGCGGCGATGAAATACGATGTCGAGGTCTGGGCCCCGGGCTGCGGCGAGTGGCTCGAGGTCAGCTCCTGCTCCAACTTTCGGGATTTCCAGGCCCGCCGCGCGCGTATCCGATACCGCCCCGAGCCGCGCGCCAAGCCCGATCTGGTACACACGCTCAACGGGTCGGGACTCGCGCTGCCGCGCATCGTCATCGCCGTCCTCGAGACCTTTCAGCAGGCTGACGGCAGCGTCCGAGTGCCTGAGGTCCTCCGCCCGTACATGGGCGGCGCCGAAACGATTGCCTGAGCCGAGCGCCTGCGAGTGGCGACGGCACCGGTATCTTGGCGCTCGGCGGCGGCCTCGAGCGAAAAAAGTCAGGCCTGTAGTAAAACGCCGTTTCCGAAATTAAGCGCTTGGAAAGCCTGATCTTTCCGAATTGCAAGAGGCGAACCGTCTTGGGCCGGCACAAAAAGTGGGTTGCCCCGGCTACGGGCCCGCGTTAAGGGCGAGCCATAGCCTGGTTGGTAAGGCGGGGCTCGGATGGTAGCGTTCTGGCAGCAGCGAGAACGCGGGGTGGCCGATGGCCGCTCGAACGCGCATCCGGGGTCGGCACACCGAGACCTCATCTTCTGTCTGATCAGACGTTACATATGATCTTCGAGCGAAGCTTCCGCCCTGAGGCGCCGGTATCCCGCTGGTACGGCTGCGGCGTAACCGCTGATGGGAGGCGTTCGCGCGCAGCCCTTTGACTCCGTGCCGGGGTCCGAACCCGTCTCCACGAAGGCGGGTGCGAGGAGGAACGATGGCAGATTCATTGGTAGACACGGCGGCTGAGCCAAGGCTCAGGGCAGTTCGTACCGATACCGAGCAGAAGGTCAGTCGGTGGTCGGAGCTCGCCGAGACCCTCGAGAAGCACCGCGGCAAGAAGCTGGTGGTGGTGCTGGTCGGGTACCCGGATCCGGACAACATCGGCTCGGGTCTTGCCCTGCAGTTCCTCGCCCGTCAGTACGACATCGATACCGCCCTGCTGTCGTTTCACGAGGTCAGCCATCAGGAGAACCGCGCCCTGGTAAAACAGCTTGAGCTCGACCTGTGGCTGTACGACGAGCGGACCGACCTGTCGGAGTTCGAGATCTACGCCCTGGTCGATACCCAGCGCACCGAGGCGACTCCGATCGAAGCCGAGCTGCGCAAGAAGGCGCTGGTCGCGGTGGTCGATCACCACAAGCGCTGCAACGACCTCGAAGCCGAGTTCATCGACGTCCGCGAGGACGCCGGTTCGACCTGTGGCATCTTCGCGGAGTACCTCGAGGCTGCCGTGCCCGAGGGCCTGGACTCGAACGAGCCCGACCACGTCAAGCTGGCGACGGCGCTGATGCACGGAATCCGCGCCGACACGGTGGCGTTTCTCGAGGCGTGCCAGCAGGACTACGCCGCCGCCGCCTATCTTTGGCCCGCCGTCGATCAGGCTCTGCTGCGCAAGATCTCGGCGCAGTCGCTGAGCCCGGCGGTGATGGATATGATTCAGTCCGCGCTCGAACGACGACGTGTGTACGACAACTTTCTGTTCAGCGACGTCGGTTTCGTGCGCAAGGAAAACCGCGACGGCATCCCGCAGGCCGCTGATTTTCTGCTCACGCGCGCCGGCATCGATACGGTGTTGGTGTTCGGCGTCGTCAACGGACGCTCGATCGAAGGATCGCTGCGCACCCGCAGCGACACGGTCAACCCCGACGCTTTCCTGAAGAAAGCGTTTGGCATCGACGAGGAGAAGGGCTCGCACTACGGCGGCGGCAACGTCCGCGACAAGGGCGCGTTCCAGATCCCGATCGGTTTCCTGGCGCAACACAACGACCGCGAGCAGCTCTACCGGCTGGCCTGCGAGATCATCCACGAGAAGTTCCTCGAGGCGATCGGACAGGAAGCCGACGCGATGGGCTAGCCGGCAGGCCTACTCTCTCAGCGTATCAGCGGACGCGCCTCTCATTCGCGTCTGTATGAGGCGGAGGGCCGCTGCAAGCAGCAGGGCGATCGCGGCGCCGGCCAAGCCAGCCGGACCGAGCGCGGGCGCGGGTTGCGGTGGCGCGCGTAGACCTTCGATGACGAGGCCAGGCCCATCAAGGCGGATGATGAGGGCCTCGGCTCCGTCGAGCTCGCCAATGCGGACATCTCCCGGAGAGTAGGCCGCTACACTGCCGCGGATCTCGCCGCCGGCGCCGACGACCTCGAGCAGAAACATCGGCAGCGACGGTGCAGAGAGGTTCGCACCCGGTCCCGCGGCAAGGATGTTGGCCGATTCCCGTAGTGAGAAACCGGGTGCGGCCCCGACGACGATGGTGTTTTCGCTCCACGACTGAATGGGAAAGATGATGTCGGTCGTTGGGTCGGGGTTGATCAGGCTACTGAACTTCAGCCCAAGCTCGTTGCAGCCGCCGAGGCGGCAGTCGAAGAACTGGCGGTTCCACGGGCAGGTTGTGCCGAACGAGAAGCAAGCCGAGCCGCGCACC
Organism: Candidatus Binatia bacterium; assembly: GCA_028282445.1. Lineage (GTDB taxonomy): Bacteria > Desulfobacterota > Binatia > HRBIN30 > CADEER01 > CADEER01. Next base: position 10,189 of record JANQHZ010000795.1, read on the forward strand.
AGCGGACAGTGGTCCTGGAAGTCGAGCAGGGTGTCGTTGTCGTCGTTGATATCGCGACAGTCGGGGATCTCGTCGCCGTCCGAATCCAGACTTTCGTCGGCCAGCATCGGCGACGTCGGCGGGTTGCAGTTGATGTTGTAGACCGTGCCGACCTCGACCCAACGATCGTCTGGGTTTTGGTCGACGTCGTTGTCGCAACCGTCCCCGTCGCGGTCGTCATCGACCGGATCGGCGTAGCCGTCTCCGTCGATGTCGTGCAGAGCGTCGCGTAGGAAGGTGCTCGCGGACAACGTCCAGGTCGGAGTGAAGGCGGTCGCCAGCATCTCGCCGGATCCCACCCAGAGCGAGGCCGTGCCGGCGACGTAGTTGCGGTTGGGGTCGTAGGATGCTCCTGGTGCTGGAGCCGGCAACGTCGATGGTGCGACGTCGTTGGCCGGAGGGCCTTGGCCGACCAGCACGGGACCGCCGCTGTCGCCGGTACCCGAATGGCTTTGGTTCGAGTCTTCGAAGTTCTGTCCCGGCGTTACGCTGTTGGGTGCTCCGCCGAGCTGATCGAGAGTCAGATCGCCTGGAGACGCCACCACGCCGGGCTCGTCGGTGCTCGGGTTCTCGCTGTTGCACGAGCTCAGGCCGAGAAAGTTCGCGAAGTTGGTCTCGCTCGCGATCCAGCGCTGGACGCCGAAGTCGCGTCCGCGGGGGCGGTTGTCGCCGACGGGATAGTCTTGTGACCCGACGCCGTAGCCGACAGTCGTTACGATTCTCTCGCCTTGGTCGAGCCACGTTTGGAGACCTGGAAAGACGCCGAACTCCCCCGCGCTGTCGCTGAAATCCACGTGCGGGCTCACCAGGATGGGGAGCTCGACCGCGTCGGCCGGTGCTTCGCCGGCGAGGTAGAGCACGACGAGCTCCTTCGAGTGGTCGACGTCCTGGCGACGGCTGCTCGAGCAGTTGAAGGCGTCGCCGTTGTCGCATGCGCTGAGATCGAAGATCCCTTGCCGCAGCGCGAAGCTATCGACGGCAACCGTGCGGTTGTTCAGGGAAACTTGGCTGCTCCAGCCGCCGGCGATCTCGGCGAAGGTGACGTTGATGGACGCGTCTGCCAGCGTCTGGCAGCCGAGCGCGAGATTCACGAAGCAATGCGCGGAGGTGAGCGCGACGCGCGGGGCGACCAACACGCTCGAGCAGCCGCCGAGGCTTGCGACGCCGGTGTAGATTCCGTCCGCGACTTCCCCGTTGATGACGGCTTGCGCGGGCGCGACCAAGAAGGTGCCGATCGCGAGAGCGGTACACGAGCGCGCAACGGTACGGTGGTAAGGCATGAGACTCTCCCCCAACGAATGCGGGGACCGTAGCAGCTCGTGGAGGCTGCCCCCAAAGGGTTGCTGGGCCCCAATTCTGGGCGCGGGCGCTGCGCTGCAGGGTGCGTAGTTGCGACGACGGCGGTTTCGTCCTCCGAGAGCCCGCGCGCCTTACAATCAACCTTCGGGGGCGAAAACGCGACCTAAGCGCCGAACTCGACCGTCTGAGCGCTACGAACTGAATCAATTCAAAGGGTTGCCATGGGCGACCCCAACTGGGCCCTCAACTGGGTGGCACCAACTGGCCGCGGATCAGCTCTTCAGTAGGTTTGCAGCATCGTCGTAGTCGACGAGGCCGAGACGTCCGCCGAACTCTGGCGAGTACGAACGGAAGCCGAGCAGGTAGTGGGCGCGGTCGGGCATGGTGCGGGCGACCTCGAGCGGTATGGTGAGCTGGAAGTTCTCCTCGGCGCGCAGCCAGCCCTTGCAGAAGCCGGCGTGCAGGCCGACGCGCCACTGATCGTCGGTTACGTTGGCGCCGCCGCCGTGGATGACCTTGCCGCTGTAGAGCAGGGCCGAGCCGGCCGGCATGGTTGCGCGGCACTTGGTGTGCTCGGGAACCTCGGGCATCAGGCCTTCCCAGTGGTTCGACCCAGGTGCGATCACGGTCGCACCGTTCTCTTCGGTGAAGTCGGTCAGGGCGAAGATCGCGGTGACGGTGATCTCGTGATCGCTGCAGGCCTGCGGCCAGTTGAGCTCGTCGCGGTGCAGCATCTGGGGTGTCTCGCCGGGGCCGATACAGATCAGCTGACCGGTGTTGAGCCAGTAGTCGCCGGCACCGAGGTAGCGGTCGCCCATCGCTTGGTAGCGCTCGTCGCACAGCAACTCGACCCAGGCAGCCGAGTGAGAGGGCAGGCCGGTGATGCGCTTGGTCTGGTCTCCGTGAAACTCCGTCCACAGTCCCTCGGTCGTGCTGCCGGGAGGTTGTTTCGAGATCAGTGGCGCGAAGTCCGCCTGCATGCGCGCCAGCAGTTCGGTGCTGATGAAGTTTTCGACGATCGCTCCGCCATCGCGATCGAACACCGCCCACACGTGCGTCCAGTCGATCGGCCCGGATGCGTCGAATCTCTCGAGGCTCGGCATGGTTGCTCCTATCGGTTGGGCCACGACCATAGCGCTGCCGGCCGACCGCTGGCCAGGGGGGCACAGGTCGTGTCGGATGGTGCTCGAAGGCCGAGCCGCCGCGGGACGGCCTACCCCGCGCGGGGGGTGGTTTCGAGGCTGTCGAGGGCCGCTCGGAGCGAGGTGCTCGGAGGCTTCATCGTCGGCGGAATCTCGACCCCCAGTGCTTGCAAGACGGTTGGGGCGAGGTCGCGCGAGCTTCCTTGGTCGATGCCGGCGGACAGGCCCGGGCCTCTGAGCCACATGCGTGAATGCGGGGTGTGATCTCCGGTTCGCGGGTGGTCGGGCTTAAAGAGAGATCGTTCGACGAGCCCGACGCTTTCGGAGCGGCACGCTTCGATCGGGCCGAGGTCGGTGCGGAATAGCACGAGTAGGTCGGGGAGGTCGGGATGGTAGCTCGTGCCGAACAGTTCGCCGGGCGTTGCGGCGCTGGTGACGATCGGCTCGCCGCTGTCCGGGTGCCGCAGCTGCGCCAACTCATGGCGCAGCTCTTTCAGCAGCGCCGCTTCTTCTTCTCCCGGTGCGACGCAGCCGTGGGGCTCACGACCGCGCAGGTTCAGGCGGATTGCGCCGATGCGATTGTTCGGAACCGCGACCGCGCGCGTGCCCGGGTCTTCCAAGCCGTCGACCGGTACGCCGAAGAAGTTGCGAAGTTGCCGGCCGAAACCGGACTTCACCAAGGGCCGGCGTCCCCGGAAGATGCCGAGTCGGTTGCGCATGTGGTGATAGGCATTGCGCACCGCGGTTCGCGGGGTGCCCCTGATCGCCGGCGGGCCGGCGCTCATCCCCAAACGCAGCAATACCTCGGGAAGCAATTGGTAGCCGCCGACATAAGGACCCATGCCGTGGCTGGCGACGACCATCACCACCGCGTCGCCGGCCTCGTCGATGACGCGACCGATCATTTGGTCGAGACGCCGGTAGACGTTCTTGATCGTCGGGCCGAACTCGCTTGCCGCCGCCGCGTCGTACATTGGGTGACCGGGGTCGTGGAAGTGCCAGAACTGGTGGCCGGCGCAGTGACTCTCGGAGAACGTCGCGCAGAAGAGATCCCAGTGCTCGCTCCCGAGCACGTCGCAGACGACGCGCTCCTTGAGCGCGATCCCCGCGAGCAGGCGCTCGTGCAGCGAGCGATATCCGGCGGGCGTGGCGCGGTGAGTATCGCATGACTCGACCGGGTAGTTGCCGTGGCGGGCCCGTATCTCTTCGAGCAGTCGCGGCGGATCGCTGATCGCGCCGAAGTGGCGATCGTGCAGGCCGTAGTCGAGCAGTTGCGTGCCGTTGAAATCCGGGGCGATCGTGCAGTGCACCGGGTCGACGACGGCGACGCGGCGTCCGGCGGCGCTGGCGATGGTCCAGAAATACTGGCTCGGATCGAGCTCCGAGGCGTCGAAGGCGCGCGAGGTGGCTTCGCCCGATCGTACCTGTCGGAGCATGAAGTAGCGTCCGATCTGGTGAGCGTGGAGACCGGTGTAGAGCTCGTGCCAGATCGCTTCGGGGAAGGTGTTCATCGGGTTGTCGTCGAGGCGAACCGTTCGCCCCGATCGCGACAGCTCCGCGAGAACCGGCAGGTCTCCAGTGGCGCCCCACTGTTCGATCAGCCTCGACTCCGCTGCGTCGAGGCCAAGGACGACGACCCGCGCGGTCACGGTTGAGCCCCTCTCTCTAGTCGCGCGGCAAAGACTCGGTAGCGCACGGCTCCGAGACCGTAGAGCACGGCGCGATACGAGGCGCGCAGGCAAGCGTCCGGCGACAGCGGCCACCGCGTCAGGGTCGCCAAGGGCGCCCAGACGACTTCGCGGAGCAAGCGCGCCGCCGCCTCGTCGCCGGAGCGCGCGTGTTTCGCCAGAATCGCACCGTTCGCCTGCTGGTAGCGCATCAGCTTGCTGCGCGTACTGCGGCGCGTGCGGCGACCATGGTCGTGGTACACCACAGCCTTCGGCTCATAGGCAGTCGAAGCCCCCGATCGGAAGGCGCGATAGACCAGTTCGGCGTCGTCTCCCGAGTCCACCGGCGAGCCGCTGCCGAAAGTCGGATTGAATCTGCCGATGCGGTCTGCCAGCGACCTTCGAAACGCCATGTTGCAGCCGTGCAGAAACCCGAAGATATCGGCCGTGGACGACAGCCGCGCTGGGGCACTTCCGCGCAGAACGGTGATCGGCGCGTCGGCCGGGTCGAATAGCTCGACGCGACCACCGAGGAGCATCAATTGCGGATCACGGGCAAACCTCGCCGCGATCTGACACAGCCAGTCCGGATCGACTCGGCAGTCGTCGTCGGTGAAGGCAACGATCTCTCCAGTCGATCCCTTCAAGCCGCAATTGCGTGCCGCGCCGAGACCGTGCGTCGGCTCGCGCAGACAAGCGATCGGCAACGGCAGTCGATCCGAAACCGCCTCGACGATCGGCCCGATGTCGTCGTCCGGAGAGTTGTCTACCAACACCAGCTCCGCGCCGAGGCCCGGCGGAACGACCATGCTCGTAAAGCTCTCGAGGAGCGCCCTCAGCTTCTGCGGTCGGCGACACGTGCACACGACGATGCTCACGCTGGCAGGTGGATTCACGCTGCGCAGTCTCGCATTTCCGTCCTCGGGTCCCAAGGAGCCGCCAAGACCGCCTCCGGCCGGGCACATTGCTCCGCGTTCGCGGCGCCTCGGCGCGATCCTCTTACAATCGATTTTCGGGGCGAAAAACGCAGCCTAAGCGCGAAAATCGACCGCGTGAGCACTACGAACGGAATCAATTCGCGGGGTTGCCATGGTCCGACCCCAACTGGCGGGACTACGAACGGAATCAATTCGCGGGGTTGCCATGGTCCGACCCGAACTGGGCGGGACCAACTGCTCCCAATGGGCGACCCCAACTGGCGGGAACCCCCCAACTGGCGGGACCCAACTGGCGGGACGACTGGACCTCAGCTGGCCGGCGACTTGCCCGAAACCGGCCGCGCTCGGCGCTTCCGGGCAGGCTGGTCGGCCTGAGTCGGTCCTCGGGCTCGGCTTGTAAGCTGCTTGAAATCTTATGGATTCACGACAATTCGACGGTTCGGTCCATCGCCTTTGCCGTTGACCGTGGCCCGAGGATCGAGTAGGGAAACTGCGTTTTGCACGTCGGTCATCGAGCACAGCGAGAGGTCGCGGGGATGTCGCACGAGCGTTCGTCGAGTCTGTTCTTACTAGTAGTCCCGCTGTTGGCGGTTCTGTTGGGACCGCTCGCTGGTTCGCAGGCGGTCGCCGCTCCTACGATGTGTGGTGATATGGGTGATACGTTCTGCGGAGGCGATTGCCCGAACCCCGGTAACGTTTGTGTTTGCGGCAACGGGGGGCTTTGTGCGTGCGTCCCATCCAACACTTGTGCGGCGTTTGGCATTCCCAACGGTAATTGCGCGGACGGGCCGTGTCCGTCCGGGCAGGTCTGTCAGTCGAGCGGCACGTTCCCCTGTTCTTGCGTGCCGACTACCTGCGCAGATCGGAGTGTTACCATGTGCACCGGGGGGCCCTGTCCGC
>JANQHZ010000474.1 GCA_028282445.1 Candidatus Binatia bacterium
TAGATTCCACCGACCAGTGGTTGGGCGACGCGTTCGAGAGCCTGGCGGCCGAGCCGGCGGGTGACGAACGCCTCCAGACTCTCGTCGCCCTTGTCGCGCACCGGCAGCAAGAGGTCGAGTGCCATGCGAAGCTTGCCGCCGAGCGTAAACAGCTTGCTGGTCGCGAGCGGCGACAGCCGGGTAGGGGCCATGAGCGAGAAGCCATCCGGAAGCGGGTGGAGTCGACCGCCGAAGGCGACGTAGGTGCGGCGGAACTGCTCCTGCGTGCCGATCAGTCGACCGGTGACGCCGAGGCGTTCGCACAAGGCGAGTCCGGCCGGCTTCTCGGACAGAAAGGAGTCGGGGCCGCGCTCCAACACGAAGCCGTCTCTGCGCTTGGTCTCGATGACGCCGCCCAAGCGATCGGTGGCTTCGAAGAGTCGGAGATCGAGGGCTTTGCCCCGATCGCGCGCCAGCTCGACCAGGCGGTGGGCCGCGGCAAGGCCGGAGATGCCGCCACCGAGGATGGCGATACGGGCGCGACCACGCTTGTCACCGGCATGCGACATACTCAGCGCGAGCTCTTTTCGTGCACATGGTCGACCAGGAACTTGACGTGATCGACCGGGGTTTGCGGCAAGATGCCGTGGCCGAGGTTGAAGATGTGGCCCGGACGCCCGGCGGCGCGCTCGAGAATGTCGTCGGCGGCCTGCGCGATCGTTTCGGTAGGCGCGAACAGCGTCACCGGATCGAGGTTGCCCTGGATGCCGCGGTCGTGGCCGATCGCCTCCCAGGCGCGGTCGAGTGGAATGCGCCAATCCGCGCCGATGACGTCCCCTCCGGCAGAACGGATGTCTCCGAGCATGCCCGAGGTTGCCGTACCGAAGTGGATGACGGGAGCACGTTCGGAAATACCGCGCAGGGCCGCGGTCGAGTGGGGCGCCGCAAAGCGAGCGTAGTCGGTTGGCGACAAGCACCCGGCCCAGCTGTCGAAGAGCTGGATGGCATTGGCGCCGGCGTCGATCTGGGAGTGTAGGTAGGAATTGATCAGGCCGGCGAGAAGCTCCATCAGGCGCTGCCACGCGGCCTCGTTGCCGTACATCAGCTGCTTGGTGGCGACGTAGTTTCGCGACCCTCCGCCCTCGATGAGGTAGGAGGCGAGGGTGAACGGAGCTCCGGCAAACCCGATCAGGGGAACCTCGGTCAATTCGGCTCGGGTCAGTCGAATCGCTTCGTAGACATAGGACAAGCGATCGGCGGTATCGTACGGCTGCAGAGCATCGATGCGCGCCGGGTCGCGCACGGGCTCGCGGATCGAAGGGCCGTCGCCCTTGACGAACTCGAGTCCGACGCCGAGCGGCTCCAGGACGAGTAGGATGTCGGCGAAGATGATCGCCGCGTCGACGCCGAGGGCGCGCGCTGCGGTGATGGTTACGTCGGCCGCCTGCTCGGAATCGTGACACAGCTCGAGAAAGGACATCCGATCGCGGACCGCTCGGTATTCCGGCATGTATCGACCGGCCTGCCGCATCAACCAGATCGGAGTGTGGGGCGTCGGCTCCCGGCGACACGCTTTGATGAAGGCTGACTCTCTCAACGGCGTATGAATCTGGCTATGAGACCCGGAGACGACTTTCAACATGGCCGCGGGTCGCCGCCGACCGCCCGCTTGTCGCGGACGATGGCCGCTGCGCGTTCGGCGATCTCCCGCACCAGGGGCCCCATCTTCGGTTTGACCGGTTCGATATCGACGGTGAATCCCTCGGCGCGAAGCGCCTCGCTCGCGATGGGCCCAACCGATGCGACCGCGACGCGACCGAACGCGGCGCGCAAGTCGCGTTCCACTCCGAGCTCGCGGGCGACGGTGAGGACGTGCGCGCACTGCTGGGCGCTGGTGAAGAGGATGACGTCGGCATCGCCACGAACGAGCGCGCGGATGCCGTCGCGCAGGGGCCCGAGGTCCTCGGGGAGTGCCCAACGATAGACCGGGACCGGCAGAACCGTAGCACCACGGGCGCGCAAGGCATCGATCAGGTCGGGGTTGGAACGACCGTACTCCTGGATGGCGATGGTGGTGCCGTCGAGCGGCGCGCACTCGCTTTCCAGGAGACCGAGTAGCTCCCTCCAGGTGTTCGGCTCGGGAACGATGTGGTCCGGGCTTCGGCCGAGGGTGCGCAGAGCGGCCCGCGGCTTGGGGCCGCGGGCGACCACCGTCGGGCGATCCAAGAGGGCGCAAAAGCGCTCGGGCGAGCAGCGCGGCCGCAGGACGTCGGCGAGCGCCTTGGTGCCGACTCCGGTGAGGAAGACGACGATGTCGATGGTCCCGCCCGCCAAGCGTTCGAAAAAATCGACGACTTCGGGACTTTCGACCATGGGGATCTCGCGCATCGAGGGTGCGGAGATGGTCTCGCCTCCGTAACCGGAGATGAGCTGGGCGATTTCGGTGGCCCGCCTGCTTTCGAAGCTGAGCAGGGTGAGACCGTCGAGGGGCGCGTCAGACATAAAGAGAGCATGTCGAGAGTCCGGTGCGCGGTCAACGTGGCGCCGCATCGGATGTCTTCCGGCTCCCACTATAGGATGTCGGCGGCGGCCCAGGCCTCGAGGACTCTCCGAGTCGCCGCGAGCGCGGGTGCGGGCGGCAGCTCGGCGGCCAGGCGCCGCACGTCGTCGAGGTCGTCGACGTCGAAGAGCTCGGTCGACTCGTAGACGCTGAGGCGGCGGCGACGGCACAGCGCGCGGGTCTCGGCCAACACCCGGGCGGTGCTCATGCGGATGGGGGTGAAGAGATCGTGCGCTGCGCGCATTCCGATCGCGCAATAACCGCCGTCACTGCTGGGGACTAGGCACACATCGCAACCGGTGAGGGAATCGAAACAGCCGTCGATATCTTCTCGGCTGAGCTGAGGAGTATCGCCGCCGATCATGACGACGCGGCTGGCGCCTGCGCCGAATGCGAAGGAGAATGCGTTGTACATCCGCTCGGCCAACCCGTCGCCGCTCTGGTCGATGTATTGGCGCGGCGGAGGATGGAGGTGA
>JANQHZ010000812.1 GCA_028282445.1 Candidatus Binatia bacterium
ATGATCAATCCTCCGTTCGGTTGAATCTAAAACGAGGTTCCACCGTATCATTCAGCTTTCGGCCCGGGCAACCCGGGTCCTTTCTCCGATCGGCCAAAAACTCGTTTCGGTGCGCGTCTTCCTGCATGCGTCAACCACGCTGCTGCGCGGTCCGTCGGTTTGCTCCACCCCGTCGCGGTCGGCCACGACGGGCATTCCCAGATCGGGGACTATGCCGCGAAGAATTTTCCCGATCGGGGCTTATGCCGCGAAGAATTTTCCCAATCGGGGCTTATGCCGCGAAGAATTTTCCAATGTTCACGTCGGCCTCGCGGAACAGCGGCTCCCCAGCCGGGGCGTTGGCGAGGACCGGCGGTACCTGGAGGCCGCACTTTTCGATCTGGGCGATGGTCTCCTTGTGGCCGATGACATCGGCCAGGACGCTCGGTGGGGCCCAGTTGAAGCCGAAGCCCATGATGCGGTCGACATCGCGCGGCTCGCGCACGACCTCGTCGCCGCCGACGCGATTGAGACCGTAGCTGACGTATCCGAAGATCACCTTGCGCGCGATGTCGGCGTCTTTGCCCTCGGCTTCGGTGAACACTTTCATCGCTTCGCCGTAGCGGCCGACTCGGTGCAACTTGCTCATGCGCTCGATGTAAGCGACCGGGTCGACCTTGGCGTCCGCAGGCGCCATGTAGTCGCCGGTCGCGGGGTTGAGCACGTAGCGAACGTTTTTGCCGTCCACTTTCTCTCGCCGGTAGAAGCCACCTTTACCGCCGGTCTTGTTGCCGAGGTGGCCGTTCGAAATCAGCTTGTCGACGTATCCCGGCAGAGCGAACTGCGCGTGCGCCTCGTCCGCGGTGTTGGCGTGGACGTTGTCGACGATCGCCTTGTGGACGTCGAGTCCCACCAGATCGACCGTCGCCAGCGGCGGCATCGCACGGCCGGTGTGCGGGCCGACGACGTAGTCCATGTAGGCGATACCGTGCTCCTCGGCGAGTTGCGCGACCTCGTTGAGGACTTTGAATCCGACGCGGTTGCCGGCGAAGGCGGGTTGGTCGCGGCATTCGGTGACGACTCGACCGAAGCGGCTCTCGAGCATTTCGATGATCGGCGCGATCAGCGATGGATCGGTGCCGGCGTGCGGGATGACTTCGGTGCCGACAATGACGTTCGGCGGATTGAAGAGGTGAATCCCGAGGAAGTGCTTGGCGAAGCTGTCGTCCCCGGCCGCCGCCATCTCGGTGATCGACAGACCGGAAGAAACGGTGGCGACGATCGAGTCGGGTTGGCGCGCTTTGGTGACGCGCGAGAAGAACTCCTTCTTGATGTCGAGATCTTCCGCCAGTGCTTCGAAGATGAGGTCGGCCTCGGCGACGGACTTCTCGAGATCGTCGCCATAGCTGCCGACCTTCATCAGGTTGCCGATGGTTGCGGACTTGGCCATTCCTTGCGCCGATTCCAGGCCGGCCTGCGCCTTGTCGGCCGAACGAGCGAGTAGGGTGACTTCGCACCCCCCAGCAGCGAACACCTCCGCGCTGCCGGCTCCCATCGTGCCATTGGCGCCAAGAACCACTACTTTTTGGATGTCTCTCATATAATCGCTCCTTCTGCCGAGATTGCGCGCGTAAACCGAGGTGAGTCGCATTTTTCGGCATCCATGACAACCCCGAGCGAGGCTCACATCCGCCTCGCTTGCGGGTTGGTGCGACAACGTTGGCTTCCGGTTAATGAGAAGCGCATGGCAACAACGCGCATCACCGTTCGAAAGCTCGACGCCCATGGGCGCGAGGTGTGGCGCTATCCCGGGCTGGTACGCGAGCGCGGCGAGAGTCACGTGTTGATCGAGGCGCGCTTTTCCAAAGAGCGCGTCGATCTCGGGTATGTCGTCTTCGAAAAGGGCGATCGATTTTTCGAATGGTTCTATTCGGACCGCTGGTACAACGTCTTTGAAGTTCGCTCGGTGCGCGACGGCGAGTTGAAGGGCTGGTACTGCAACATCACTCGACCGGCAGCGATCGACGAGACGGAGATATCCGCGATCGATCTCGAGCTCGATTTTTGGTTCGACCGCAACGGCGCAGTGACCGTTCTCGACCAAGAGGAGTATGACGCTCTCGATCTGAGCGACGCAGAGCGACATCAGGTGTCCATCGCGGTCGACGAGCTGCGCGCTCTGGCTGCGAGCAAGAGCGGACCGTTCGCATCGCCTGTCGACTGAGTCGCGCTACGACGGCGCGTCTGCCTGCGATGCCCCTCTTGCCCCGAAATGGGCCAGAGCGGTACGCTGATCGAATGTCCGAGCGCAGAGCACCGTGGCTGATGAGAACGTACGCGGGTCACAGCGATCCGAGTGCGGCGAATCGATTGTTCCGTACGAACTTGGCGAAAGGCCAGACCGGCCTCAGCGTCGCCTTCGATCTGCCGACGCAGACCGGTTACGACTCGGACGATCCGATGGCGGCCGGCGAGGTTGGCAAGGTGGGCGTGCCGATTTGCCATATCGGCGACATGGAAGCGCTCTTCGATCAAATTCCGCTCGCCAAGATGAACACCTCGATGACGATCAACGCGCCGGCCAACTGGCTGCTCGCGCTCTACGTCGCGGCGGCCGAGCGTCAGGGTGCGGATCCGCGCGAGCTGCGTGGCACGACGCAGAATGACGTGCTCAAGGAGTTTCTGTCGCGCGGGACTTACATCTTTCCGCCTGAGCCGTCGCTGCGGCTGACCGCGGATACCATCGAGTACACGGTCGGCAACATTCCCAAGTGGAATCCGATGAACGTGTGCAGCTACCATCTGCAGGAGGCCGGGGCGACGCCGGTTCAGGAGATCTCGTTCTCGCTGGCCAACGCCTTCGCGGTACTCGACCGCGTCAAGGATCGTCCGGGGATTCCGATCGACGACGTCGTCGGCCGCCTCTCGTTTTTCGTCAACGCCGGCATTCGCTTCATCGAAGAGCTCTGCAAGCTCAA
>JANQHZ010000839.1 GCA_028282445.1 Candidatus Binatia bacterium
CCACCGCATCGAGCGCGTCGCCGCTGCGGTCGAAACAGTAGAACAAGCTCACCGGGTTGAAGCCGTAGCCGAAGTAACGCAGGTGCGTCAGCACTGCGATCGGCCCCTGCGGTCGGCGGCGTATTCGCGATTCGACGAGATCCCGGATCGACTCGTCGAGGGCCTGCTCGGCTGGGCCCGGATAGTCGCTGCGACGAAACTCCGCCAACGCCGGCCCGTCGCTCGACCAAAACCGGCTGCCCGCAAATAGATTCGGCAACTCGTCAAGATCGAGGTACATCATGAACAGCCGCGAGCGGAAGGCGTGCTCGACCTCCCCGAAGCGGTGGTGGCGCACCGCGCCCTCGTAGATACAGCTTCGTCTCATCATCACAGAGTGAGTCCGAATCGCGCCGCCACCGCGAGACCACTGTTGACGCCGTCTTCGTGAAACCCGTTGCCCCAGTAGGCGCCGCAGAAGTGGGTGCGTTCGACACCGTCGACCTCCGAACGCCGCGCCTGGGCGCGCAGCGTTTCGGCAGTATAAACGGGATGCTCGTAGCGGAACCGACGCAGCACCTTGGACCCGTCGACACGGTCGGAACAGTTCAAGCTGACCAACAGTGGTTCTTTCGACTCGATCGACTGAAGCCGGTTCATGTCGTAGGTGAGAACGACTTCTTCGCGGCGATTCTCCGGAATCAGGTAGTTCCAGCTCGCCCACACAGCTCGCCGCTCGGGCATCAGTCGCTCGTCCGTGTGGAGGAATACCTCATTGCTCTGGTACGGAATGTCGGCGAGAACCGCGCGCTCGTCGTCGCTCGCGTCCTCGAGCAACCCCAACGCCTGATTGCTGTGGCACGCGAGCACGACGTGATCGAAGCGCGCTTCGACACCGTCGGGCAGCAAAAGATCCACCGCTCCGTCGACGCGACGAACCGAAAGCACCGGGCAGTTGGTTCGCACCTCGGCATCGAGCCCGGCAATCAACGCATCGACGTAGGAACGCGAGCCGCCCTGCAAAACCCGCCAGGGCACCGGGGCGCGGTGGTCCAGCAAACCGTGATTGTTGAAAAACCGGGCGAACGCGACCGCGGGAAAGCGAAGAAATCGATCGGGTGCGGCCGACCAGATCGCAGCGCCCATGGGTACGATGTAGTGGTCGGTGAAGCGACGAGAGAATCGACGTTTCTCGAGGAAGTCGCCTAGGCTTTCCTCGCAGCGAGAATCGAGGACGGAGCTCGCCTCGCGGTTGAAACGCAGGATCTCGGCGAGCATACCGTAGAACCCAGGGTCGAGTAGATTGCGACGACGCGCGAACATCCCGGCTACCGAATGCGTCGCGTACTCGAAACCACTCGCCTCGCAGGCGACGCTGAAGCTCATGTCGCTCGGCTGCGTTGCCACTTCGAGCTGCTCGAGCAGTCGGCAGAAATTGGGGTACGTGCGCTCGTTGTAAACGATGAACCCGGTATCGACGCGATGTTTCTCGCCGCGAACTTCGACGTCGACCGTGTTGGTATGACCGCCGATTCGGTCGTCCGCTTCGATGAGAACAACCTCGTGCTCACGCTGCAGCAGGTAGGCTGCAACCAAGCCCGAGATGCCCGAGCCGACCACCGCAATCTTCACTGGGAGCTCCGGACAAAACGATGCGCGGAGGAGGATTTCGCCGTTGGTTCAGTCATTGCGCCTCTGTTTCGAAGCGCAGCGCGTGGTGGATTCAAAAAAGTTGGCGAATAGGTCGGACTGTTTTCAAACACGTTTAAAACTGTAGATGTTTGAAACCATCTGAAAAGTCCTGACGAAGCCGATCGCCATGAAAACGATCCTACTCAACCAATTCGGCG
>JANQHZ010000891.1 GCA_028282445.1 Candidatus Binatia bacterium
CGCCGGCGCCGACCAGCGATTGCTCGCCGATCTCGCAGCCGTCGAGGACGATGGCGCCGATACCGATCAACGCGCCGTTGCCGACCGAGCAGCCGTGCAAGATGACACCGTGCCCGACGGTTACATCGTCGCCGACGCTGGTGCCGAAGCGACCGCCGGTGACGTGCACCGTCGAGTTGTCCTGGATGCTGGTGCGCGCGCCGATGCGGATCCGGTGCACGTCTCCGCGCAATACGGTGTGGAACCAGATGCTGCTCTGCGCACCGATGTGGACGTCCCCGATGACCTGAGCGGTCTCTTGAATGTAGGTCGTGTCGTCGACCGTCGGGGTGATCCCATCGAGGGTGATGATCATTGCGAGAAGATAGCGCCGGCTGCGTTTGCCGGACAAGTTGCACGGGGTCGTCGGCCGCCGCTCATGCGCGCAGCGGCCGGAGGAGTGCTTCCTGAGCGCAACTGGCGACGAGTCGGCCGTCGCGGGTGTACAAGAGTCCTCTCCCGAGGCCGCGCGCGCCGGCCATGATCGGGCTGTCGAGCTCGAACAGCACCCATTCGTCCATCCGGAAGTCGTCGTGGAACCATATCGCGTGATCGAGGCTGGCGGACAGGAACTCGGTCACCGAGGCGGGGTGCGGATGGAGCGCCGGCGCCATCAGCGGGAAGTCGGATGCGTAGGCGAAGATGCATTGGTGAAGCGCGGGGTCGTCCGGCAGCTGACCGCGCGTTCGCATCCAGCAGCGCGCGGTCGCCGGTTTGATTTCCGAGGTGAAGAGCGCCAGGCCGCCGACGCCGCGAATCTCGATCGGGAGCTCGTAGATCAAGTCTTCGCCGTCGAGACCCTTGGGAGTCATCGCCTTGAACAGCGCCTTCTCGTAGGTCTCTCCCTCCGGCTCGCCGAGCTCTCCCGGATCGCGCTGGTGGGCCAGGCCCTGCTCGGGGCTGTGGTAGGAGACGATGAGCTGCAAGGTGGGCTGATCTTGCTGCGAGGCGCCGACCTCCAGCGTCAGAAACGATCGCGACGAGCGCAGGGTGCGAACGTCGAAGCGAATCGGCAAGCGTGGGTCGCCGCGTTTGAGGAAGTACGAGTGCGTCGAATGGGCGCAGCGGCCGCCCGCCTCGCGAGTCGCAACCGCGAGGGCTTGTGCCAGAACCTGGCCGCCGAAGAGGTGATCGCCCATGTCGGGCGGACTCATCATTTCGTAACTGCGCTCGCCGACGGGAATGGTTTCGAGCGATTCGAGCAGTCGGCGGAGAGTCGAGTTCATGTGCTTCGCGGCAGGGGTGGCTGACCGCGTCGATCGCGCCCGCCGACCGTAAACCTCGCACGAACGGTAGCCGTCGTCAGCCCCGGCCTCGCCGTTGCCGAGCCCGCGTCCGCTCATCGAGCATCAGCTCGCTCCGGTAGTGACACCACAACATCTAGTATGTGGTAGGGGCGGGTTGCCAAACCTGTAGCGGTTTAGTAAGTAGCCGCATGGTTGGCGAGAAAACGGTCGCAACGACTCCGAAATACCTGTTCGGGGCGCGCGCGGCTGCTGCCGGCCGACTGCCATGCGGGCGTTTCGCGGCCCGTGCACCGGCACAAAACAGGCCCTCGACGGCGGCGTGTTCCGCCACGGGCCCAGCTTCGGGAGGTTCGCATGTTCAGTTATGACATGCCTGAGGGGTACACCTTCGACGACGTGTTGCTGATGCCCGGCAACTCCGACTTTTTGCCGGGCGACGCGGACGTGTCGACCCGTCTGTCGCGCAATGTCGGTCTGAACATGCCGTTGATCTCGGCGGCGATGGACACCGTGACCGAGTCGGCGATGGCGATCGCGATGGCGCAGGAGGGCGGTATCGGGGTCATCCACCGCAACTTGTCGATCGAGGAGCAGGCTCTCGAAGTCGCCAAGGTGAAGAAGTCGGAGAGCGGCTTGATTCTCGATCCGGTGACGGTGCATCCGGACCAGCCGATTTCGGAAGCGCTCGCGATCATGCAGCGGTACCGCATTTCGGGCTTGCCGGTCGCGGTCGATGGCAAGGCGGTCGGTATTCTGACCAACCGCGATCTGCGCTTCGAGAAGCGGCTCGATCGAACCGTGGCGGAAGTGATGACCGGCGGCGACAAGCTCATTATCGGAAAGCCGGGGATCGGACTCGAAGAAGCGAAAGAGGTCCTACACGCGAATCGCATCGAGAAGTTGCTCATCGTCGACGACGACGGCCGACTCGAAGGGCTGATCACCGTCAAGGACATCGAGAAGGCGGCGGCCTACCCGAACGC
>JANQHZ010000669.1 GCA_028282445.1 Candidatus Binatia bacterium
TGGAACCGCAAGCTGGAGCACCGCATCGGCTTGTCCGGTGAGTTCTGCTTCATTCACTCGACCTACTGCCTGCGCGACATCGTCTCCGTCAGCTTCTCCATCGATGGGCAGCCCGCAGTGGTCTACGACAACCAGTACTCGATCCGACGCTTCCCCAGCCACACCACCTACGACTACCAACTCGGAGCGGTCGCGGTATCCGAGCACAAGTACATTACCTACGACGACCGCATCGCCGCGCGGTACACCGCACGCTCGCTCGACGGCAAGCAACACACGTTGCGAATCGAGGCGATCGTGCCGTATCCGCGCTTGCCGCGCGGCGGCACCGTGCAACCGCAATTCCCCTTGCTCGGCGGCGGCGAGTATCAGGGCCATCCGCTCTATCTGTACTTCGACGCCCCCGGGTTCGAACGTACCGCCGGCGACACGATTCACCTGACACGCGAGCTGTCGGTCCCCGTCGCAGACGCCAGCGCCGCCGCAGCGATGGCGCTGCGCGTAGAGCTCGAGCGGCGCGACGCCCCGGAGACACCGCTGCCCGACCTGATCTCCCACGCGGCGGAGTACAACCGATGGTTCGTCGAGAACATCCCCTACTTCGACTGCTCCGACAGCGCCTTCAAAAAGATGTGGTACTACCGCTGGTGGATCGTACGATTCCACCTGGTCGACCTACGCGGCGCCCCCACTCCGGACCTGCAGGACTACGCCTTTTACGAGGGCAAGCTCGGCTTCGACAACCCGATCGTCTTCGCCGTTCCGGCCCAGTTGAAGGAGCTCGCCTATCTGCGCGACCCCGCCTACGCCATCTCCCAGCTGCGCAACAGCTACCGCAATCTCGCGCCCAATGGCGCCACCGTCGACCCGCCCGGAAGCCCGTACTGGGGAGAGACCTACTCACACTGGACGGTCCAGGCCGCCGCCGAGCTGCATCGCGTGCACCCGATCCCCCAGGACATTCTCGAAGAGCTGCTGCCGTTGATGGCGGGTGACATTCGAGCCTGGATGTCTGCCTACGACTCCGACGGCGACGGCCTGCCGGAACGCGCCCGCCCGCGCGTGACCGGCTACGATCTCGACATCCTGTCCTGGTGGTATTGGTCTGGGACCAAGCTCGACCAGCGCGTCCAACCGCCCGCGATGGAGCGAGTCGACTTCGCCGCCTTCGTCTACGGCAATGCCATCGGTCTGGTCGAGCTCGCAGAGGCAGCCGGAGACGAGAACTTGGCAAGCGAGTTTCGCGACCGCGCCGCCAAGATCCGCCGCGCCGCGGTCGAGCACCTTTGGGACGACGAGACGGCGTTCTTCTACCCACAGCGCGCCGAAGACAACGAGCGCGCACCGATTCGCGAGCTACATGGGCTCTTTCCTTTTGCCACCGGGCTGGCACCGGACGAGGAGCGATTCTCCAAGGGGCTCGCACACCTGGTCGACCCGGACGAGTTCTGGTCGCGGTTTCCCCCGGTCATTACGAGCCAAGCCCACTACCGCGACTGGACCTGGGAGATGGACGGCCTCACCCGCAACATCGCACCGCATCCGATCAGCATGGGCGGACGCACCGTGATCCAGGCGATTCGCAACTACGACCAGAACGACGTCCGACCGGCGCACCTGATGGGCTTACTCGCGCGCTACAACGACCTCGTCTACCCGGGCGTGCACCCCAACGACCCGACCTGGCGACCGAACGCTCACGAGTACTACTCGAAGTGGGAACCCTTCGCGCGCGAACCCCGACCGAAGCCGTCCGATATATCGCACGATTTTCACTCGATGTGGCTCAGCCTGGTGATCGAAGGCGCGGTCGGCCTGGTGCCGAGGGCGGACGCCGTCTTGGAGGTCAACCCGATGGCCAAGAGCTGGGAGTACTTCCTGGTCGACGGCCTGCGCTACCGAGGCCGTGACCTCACGATCGCTTGGGATCGACCGGGCGACGGTCCGCCGCGCTACGACGGAATCCCGGAGGGACTCTCGATCCGGATCGACGGCAAGCAAGTCGCTCACAGCCCGCGTCTGCGACGCATCCTCGTCGACCTCGATGCGGACGCCAGCCGCGCCGAAGACAACGATCCCGCGGACTGAGCACCGTCCGACGACCATGACGACCGACGCCGACACCTCGACCGAGGCAACTGCACCGGCTCCGGACGCGCTCGACCACCTGCGCAGTGTGCTGCCAGCGATGCTGCGCAAGTACAGTCAGGACGACGTCTCGATTCACGCGATGAGCCTCACGTACACCACCATCCTCTCGATCGTGCCCCTCCTGGCGGTATCCTTCTCGGTGCTCAAGGCCTTCGGTGTCCACAACCAGATCGAACCCTTCCTCGACCAGACGCTGGCACCCCTCGGTCCGGGCGGCGAGGCGCTCAGCGCCCGCATTGTCGGTTTCGTGCAGAACCTCGAAGTCGGCGTCCTCGGCGCCGTCGGGCTGGCCGGCCTCTTCTATACGGTCGTGTCGCTGGTGAGCTCGATCGAGAACGCGTTGAACCGAATCTGGGGAGCACGCCAGGGCCGTGACTGGCTGTCTCGCTTTCGCGACTACCTCAGCATCATCCTGGTCGGCCCCGTGCTGGTCTTCTCCGCCCTGGCGCTGATGGCCTCAGCCGAGCAACACGACCTCGTACAACGCGTCTTCGCCATTGCTCCCGGCGCGTTGTGGTTCGCAACCGTCGCCCTGCCCTACCTCATGCTCTGCGGCGGCTTCGTCATTCTCTACCGCTTCATGCCCAACACCTACGTGAGCTGGAGCGCTGCCGCGGTCGGCGGCATCACCGGCGGGGTCGCCTGGAAGATCGCCGGCTCCGCGTTCACCACCTTCGTAGCCGGCTCGACGCGCTACGCGGCGATCTACTCCAGCTTCGCAATCCTCGTCCTCACCCTCATCTGGATCTACGTGAGCTGGCTCATCGTCCTGATCGCCGCCGAAGTGGCGTACCTCTGGCAACACCCGACCGACGTCCTCAGCCGCCTGCGCGACCTCACCATCGCAGCCCACGAACGCAACGGCCTCGAGCTGATGCGCACCATCACCGCCAACCACCTGGCCGGCGAGCCGCCCTTGACGCGGGCGGCGCTCGCAACCGCGACCGATTTACCGATCTCGATGGTCGACGAGGTTGTCGAGTTGATGATCGCCCACCGAATTCTGCTCGAATCCGAGCGTCCGCCCGGGATCGCGCTCGCCAAGCCACCCGAGAGGGTTTCCGTATTCGAGGTCCTCACCACCCTGCGCGGCGACGCCCCCGAGTTGCGTCTGCGCGACACCCCGGCGCCGATCACGCAGGCGCTTGCAATCTGCGGCGCCGCGGTCGAAAGCGCGCTCGCCGGCCTCACTCTGCGCGGTCTGGCGAGCGCAAGCGATGACGCACCCGAGCCGGCCGTGGACCGCGTCGCGCATTCTGCCGAATGACTCGGCTTCGGCTCAATCGTCCTTCGGCAGCTCGAACATCTCCGCCTTGATCGGGCATTCCCCTGCGGCGATCTTCTTGGCGCGATCCACCAATTGAAACTCGACCATCTCGCGCCCCAGCATGATGACGAAGTCACCGCGCCGGATGCCTTCGATCGTTGCGGCGGCGAGCTCGTCGAGATCCTGCACCGGGATGTCGAAGCCGGCGCGCTTCGCCCCCCGGTAGAACTCGTCGAAGGTCATCTCCGCGCCGGGCGCGTAGGGCCGTTCGCGGGCCAGCTCCGCCGGACGATTGCGAGCGGTCGTCCACAACCCGGTGTCGAGCAGGCCGCCGGAAGGGTAGAAAACCGCCGCTCGGACTCGCCCGCCTTCGTGAGCATCGAGTTGGGCAGCCAGACACTCGGTCAAAATGGAGATCGCCGCCTTGCTCGACGCGTACACCGACTGATCGGCCAGAGGCGAGATGCCGCCGTCGCCCGACGACGTGTTGAGCACCAGCCCTTCCTCTCCCGAATCGAGCATGCGCGGGACGAACGATTGGATTCCGTGCACGACCCCCATGACGTTGACCCCGTGCACCCACTTCCAATCGTTCGCGGTCGTCTCCCACACCTTGCTGTTGCCGACGCTTACGCCGGCGTTGTTGCAGAGAATGTGACAGTGTCCGTGCTCCGCATAGACCTCATCGGCCAACGACTGCACGGCGTCGGCGCGCGAAACGTCGGCCACCACGGCGGACACCGTTCCGCCGTCGGCCGACAGCTCGCCAACCGCCCGTTTGAGCGCCGCCTCCTCGACGTCGCTGATCACCACGTTCATCCCTTCGGCGAGGAACCCCTTCGCCAAGGCCTTGCCGATGCCGCTCGCCCCCCCGGTCACCACCGCGGTGCGTCCTTGCAGTTCCTGCATCCGATTACTTCTCCCCTATCTTCTCGCTCGCCGCGTTCTCACCGCCGCAGCTTGGACGTGACCTGGCGATACCTAGGTCGAGATCCTCCGACCCTGCGACGCCGCGTCGAGCGCTGTCAACAGCACACGCTGATGGAGAGCCGGCCAAAAAAAAGAGGCCGGGGAAACCCCGGCCTCTTTCCGAACTCTCGCTGTCGCCGAAGATCAGCGAATCAGCGGCGCCAGAACGAGCGCCACCACCGACATCAGCTTGATCAGGATGTTCAACGAAGGACCCGCAGTATCCTTGAAGGGGTCGCCGACCGTGTCACCTACGACCGCCGCGTGGTGAGCGTCGGAGCCCTTGCCGCCGAAATTGCCACCTTCGATGTGCTTCTTCGCGTTGTCCCAGGCGCCGCCGGCATTCGACATGAAGATCGCCATCAAGACTCCCGACGAGGTGACCCCCGCCAGCATGCCACCGAGCGCCTCCTTGTCCATGAATCCGACCACGACCGGAGTAACGACCGCCAACAGGCCCGGAGCGACCATCCGCTTGATCGATGCGGCGGTCGCGATGTCGACGCACTTGGCCGACTCGGCCTTCGCCTTACCTTCCATCAAGCCTTCGATGGTGCGGAACTGGCGCCGGACTTCTTCGATCATCTCCGAGGCGGCTTCACCGACAGCGCGCATCGCCATCGACGAGAACAGGAAGGGCAGCATCGCGCCGACGAAGAGACCGCCCATCACCAGCGGGTTGGTCACGTCGATCGTCTTGATGTCGGCCGAGGTCTGGAAGGCCGAGAACAGCGCCAGGGCGGTCAGCGCCGCCGAGCCGATCGCAAAGCCTTTGCCGATCGCCGCCGTGGTGTTGCCGACCGCGTCGAGCTTGTCGGTGCGACCGCGCACTTCTTCCTCGAGCTCAGCCATCTCGGCGATACCGCCGGCGTTGTCGGCGATCGGTCCGTAGGCATCGACCGCGAGCTGGATTCCGATGGTCGACAGCATCCCCAGCGCCGCCATCGCGATACCGTAGAGACCGGCGCACTCGTAGGAGAAGATGATCGCACCGGCGATGAACATCGTCGGCCACGCCGTCGAGAGCATTCCCAGGCCGAGACCGCCGATGATGTTGGTGGCAGAGCCGGTCAACGACTGCTCGGCGACCTTCTGCGCGGGAGCGCGCGTCTCGCCGGTGTAGTATTCGGTGATGACACCGATGGCGGTACCCGCGGCAAGGCCAACGATCGTCGCCAGGAAGATCCCACCCGGCGTCAACGTCGAGAGAGTACCGGTGACGTTGTTGACCGGGGCCGAGCTCGCCGGAACCATCCACCAGACCAGCGGATAGGTCAGTACCGCCATCACCCCGGCGGCTCCGAAGGTACCGCGATTGAGAGCCGACTGCGGGTTGCCGCCCTCCTCGGTCGCGACCCAGCGGGTGCCTATGATCGAGACGATGATTCCGAAGGCCGCAATCACCAACGGCAGAACCACGATGTAGAAGTTGTTGTAGGCGACGCCGAGAACCATCGCACCGATGATCGAGCCGACGAAGCTCTCGAAGAGGTCGGCGCCCATGCCGGCGACGTCACCGACATTGTCACCGACGTTGTCGGCGATCACCGCTGGGTTGCGCGGATCGTCTTCGGGGATCCCGGCCTCGACCTTGCCGACCAGGTCGGCGCCGACATCGGCCGCCTTGGTGTAGATTCCGCCCCCGACGCGCGCAAACAGCGCGATCGACGACGCACCGAGCGAGAAGCCGGTCAACACGTTGAGAAGCTTGGTCATCTCGGAGATCGAGCTGTTTCCGAAGATCAGTCCGTAGAACATGAACAGAACGCTCAGACCGAGCACGCCGAGTCCGGCGACGCACATCCCCATCACCGTCCCGCCCGAAAACGCGACGTCCAGGGCTTGCACCAGCCCGGTTCGCGCGGCGTTGGTGGTGCGCACGTTGGCCTGGGTGGCGACCCGCATCCCAATGTAGCCGGCCAACCCCGAAGCAAAGGCACCGACCAGGAAGGAGAACGCAATCAGGAACGAGGAGTCTTGCTGGTTCGCACCCGAAATGCCCAGCAGAACCGCAACGATCGCGACGAAAATGGCCAACACCCGGTACTCGCGCGAAAGGAAGGCCATGGCGCCATCCTGGATGTCGCCGGCGATCTCTTTCATCCGGTCCGTGCCCTGATCTTGCGACGAGATCCACGAGGCCTTGTTGCTCGCGAATACCAGAGCGGCAATTCCCGCCAGGGGAACCAGGTAATACATATCTACTCTCTCCTTATGCCCATCCGACAGAAGTCAGGGGTCGATCGCGCGTCTCACGCTCAGCCTTCACGCGCAGCGGTGAACGATCCCACCGCCACCCCCCACGAAGCTTCGAAAATCCGAACAGGTTTGCCAAAAACCATTGCGGAAAACAATGCTACCCTCGGCCGCACGGCGGGTCAGTTGGCCTCCAAGCCAAGCCCCACCCACATCTAGAGGATGCCTGGAAACGAATCATAGCGAGGTGAGCCAAACCCCATTCATGCAAGGCTTAGGCTGAGGCGAGGCTAAGGCAGAGGCTGGTGGTCGCGCCGAGCGCGACGACTATTGCCGTGCCCGATGGAGCCTACCATCCTCCGCCTTAGCCTCGCCCTCGATCGCGAAATCCGTGACGAGCAACTCGACAGCCCCGTTAGAGCGCGGCACTACCCTGTCGCGATCGTCCGTGGCCGGTCTGTCCGCTTCCCATCGCGGACAGTGAAAAAGCCAACGGTTTGGCTGACTTGCCGCCCCCTGGGGTTTGTGAGATAAAAGCAGGCTAACAACGTTTTGCGGTTCTGCGGGCTTGGACCTGCTCCACCCCCGGGGTATCGCCACCCTCACCTAGGAGG
>JANQHZ010000950.1 GCA_028282445.1 Candidatus Binatia bacterium
GGAGTATCCGCGGCGCACCCTCGTACTCGGACTCGTCGGGTTCCTCTTCGCCATCGGCGAGCTTCCGGTGTTTCAATTCAGCAGCTACTTCGTGCAAACCCGACACGGCTGGACCACCGGCCAATACTCTTTGATGTTCCTGGTCGGCGGCCTCATCGGCATCTTGGGAAACGTTTTCGCAGGTCGACTCGGCGACCGCGTCGGGCGGCGTTGGGTCGGCTCGGTGTTCCTGGCTCTGTTCCCGGTATTCGCCGCGCTCTTCTACCACGGCCCCGGCTGGACGCTCCCGATCGCCTGGGCCCTGTTCATCTTCTGCACGACCGCCGGCGGCGTCACCATTCGCGCGCTATCGACCGAATTGTTCCCCACCTCATACCGCAGCACCGCCGCCGCCTGGCTCTCCTTCTCGATCACCCTCGGGTGGGCCGTCGGCCTATGGGCGGTGGGCGCCGAACCAACCGCGGAGGTCGACCTTTCGACCCAGATCAGCCTGATCGCGACCGCCGTGCTGCTCGCCGGCGGGTTCGTGCTGTTACTCCCGGAAACGGCCGGCCGCGAACTCGAAGACATCAGTCACGACGACTGATCCCGGACGGCCGTCATCGACCGCGTCCATCTGGGTGCGCACGTCGCCGGCGGCGACGCCGCACCGCCAGAGCGAACAACAGTCCGACTGCGAGCGGCCAGCCGTCCGGCGATTGCTTGCCGGCAAGGCTGCAGCCGTCGTCGGACTCGGACCGTCCGCCGTCGAGGCTGCCCAGCCCGACGATGCGCGAGCGGTTGCCGGCTTCGTCGACGACCGCCATGGCGAGATGGAACGATCGGTCGCGCCATTCCTCGGACACGGCGATCAACGTTCCGCCGGCGCGACCGGCCGGGCTCACCGACTCAACCGTCGCCGCCGCGGCTACAGCGAACTCCGCCGCGTTGGAAATCGGTCGATCCGAGTAGCGGACATCGAAGGACGCCTCGCCGCAGTACAAATCGTCTCCCGGCACCGAGGCCAGGTCGATCTCGACTCGTCCGCCGTCCTGCGAGGCGATTGCCGCGTCCCCGGCGCGTAGGCTCGCCGGTGGCCGGGTATCGGCGTGGTAGTTGCCCGTTCCCCACTCGTCGTGGTGGTAGCGGCGCCACAGCACGGGTCCGCACTCGTCGCCGGTCGTGTTCCATGCGAACAAGTTTCCCTCGCGCGTGACCGCGACGACCTCGAGCAAGCCATCGCCGTCGATGTCGCCAATCGCCGGAGTTCCGACCATCCAACCATTGGTGAACTTCGGCCAGTCGGGAGGTTGATTGCCGCCGATGTCGATCGCGTGCAGATCGTAGACTCCGCTGCCCTGAATCGCCTCGGGGAGCCCGTCGCCGGAAATATCGGCCACCGCCGGCGCGGCGATGAATTGCAGGTCGTTGACGCGGCGTGGAAACGCTTCCGCGAACGCCGGCTCGTTCTCTGTGCCGGAGGGGCCGGTCAGCCGCCAGGCGGCGAGTTGGTTGTCGGCGGGAAACTGACTGCCCGCGACCTGGTTGTCGATCAACTTGCCGAGGCCGGCGACCGGCGCCAGAGAGTAGAAGCCTTCGCCCTCGCCGCCGAGCTCGGCGAGAACGGTACCGCCGAGAGCGCCGAACGCCGGAGAGTCGGTCGAATCACTTGCCGCACCGAAGGGCTCGGACGGTAAGGCGACGTCCTCGCCGCTCTCGGCGCGACCGAAAAAGGAGACACCGCTATGGTCGAAGACGTAGACCGGCCCAACCGCGGACATGGTGCCGATCTCGAGAGTCCCGTCGCCGTCGATATCCGCAAGCGCAGGAGGGCCATTGCTGCCGGTACCGACCACCGGCAGCAACTCGGTGGTGACGAGCGCGCTACGAACGGGAAATCCGTCGACGAAGGCGTCCGGGTCCCATCCTCTCTCCGACGGCGTATCGCCGTGCGCCGCGCCGTCGGCGTGAATCGCATAGAGCCGGGTGTTGCCGGGGTCCAGCACGCCCGCGCTCAGGAACAGATTCACGACCGGATTGGTGAAGACGGCGTTGGGCGGTTCGCGATACTCCTCGTTTACGACCGCCACGACCTCCATGTCCCCATCGCCATCGATATCACCGAGCGAAGGCGCGACGAGAATCTTGGATCCGATGCGTGCGCCCGACTCGGCGACCAGAGTCACCTCGCCCGTCTCTGGATCGACCGACTCGACTTTGGCGGGATCCCTCAGCATCAACGGCCAGCCGCGCACCGGCGTTCCGTCGGCGTGCCACGCATAGAGGTGACGGTCGAAGCTGCCGACGAGAATCTCGAGAGAACCGTCCGGCGAGCTGTCGAGATTGCCGAGCACCACGCCGCCGCTGATCGCGCGCCCGACCCGATTGTCGCGATCGCGGCGATTGGTCAGATCGGGAACTTTGCCCTCGGCCGTGCCGAGATCGCGCTCGGAGCGGAAGAAGTAGGAATACTGCGGCAGGGTGCCGACCGGGAACCCCGTGCGCCGGACGCCATCGCTGTTCCACACATATACGCGGCCCTGCATGTCGGCAGCGACCACCTCGGGGGTGCCGTCCCCTTCGAGATCGCCGACCGCGACCGCGCCGAGAATCCCCGTCGGCACCTCGTCAGACACCGCACCGCGGCGGTAACCCGGGGAATCGACGTGCAGCTCGAGTGGGTCGGTCGCGACCGGCCACCCGGCGAGCTCGCTCCTGTCGACACGGAATGCGTGCACCAGTCCGCTCGAGCTTCCGACGACGATTTCTTCGACGCCGTCGCCGTCGAGGTCGAACGCCGCCGGCGATGAAACACCGTCGCTGCCGAGAGCGATCGGGAAGCCCTCGATGAGATCGGGGTCGTGGTGGAGTGCGAAAACCCGGCGATCTTCACCGACGAGGCCGGCCTCGTCGGTCGCGCGTAAGCGCACCGTGAAAGAAAATCGATCCGGATCGGGCGAACCGTCGAGAGCGATCGCCGGGCCGTCGACACCGCGTGGCATACGAGCCTCGAGAACGCCGAGGTCGACCTCGCCGAGAACACCGTCCCGCACCTCCCCACACTCGACCGCAGCGACGAGAATCTCGAAGTCGCCCTCGAGCGGCTGGATCCCCGGCGCGACCGCGAGCTCGTAGCGGCAACTCGAGGAGCGATTGGCTGCGACGCGCCCCAGCATCGCGACACTTTCGGAGGTCCGCGGGTCGAAAGTCGCGTACCAAGCGGGCCCGTCGAACGCCGCTTCGGGCGGGATGAGCCCACTGTCGGCCCACTGCACCGCGCGATCGGCGTTGACCCGTCCATAGCCGAAGTACTGATCCCAGCCCGCAATCGAGGGAAACCGCATCGAGCCGTCGATTCCAGGAATACCGATTTCCGACGAGTAGTTCTCTTCGATCCCCTCTTCCGGCCGCGCCGCGAAGTCGATGTCGTCCGCGCTCAACGAAAGCAGCTGCTTGACCTCCTCCGCCGAGAGCGGGTACGGCGCGGTCGATCCATCGTCGCGCGGATACGGCGTCATCACCCCGCGGTCGATTGCGTTGAGAGCCGCCGACACCACGAGTCCGGCCATCCCCGCGCCGTTTCCGGTCGCCTCCGAAGAGCAGGCCGACGACGGCACCGCGAAGGCGATGTGTCCACCGTAGTTGGTGCAGCCGTTCAGGTAGAGATACGACCGCGGCGACTGCACGATGCCCGAAACGTCCTCGAAGCGTCGTACCGAGTTCACCTGCACGGTGTGATTGTAGTTGGCCGGGTAGTTGTGGTGATTCGATTGTTCGTCCGCCGCAGAGGCGATGACGACGGCGCCGTTGGAATACGCGTAGTCGACCGCCTCTTGCCCGAGCGTCGTCTGGTTGAGGGTGCCGAGCGCTTCTTGAATGACGAGAGCGCCGCTGTCGACGCCGAACACGACTCCCTGCGCGAACGCGTTGACGTCGGCCACGAAGCTGTCTCCCACGCGAACCTCGAGCAGCATGCAATTCGGACAGGTTCCTACGCCGCCGATTCCGTTGTTCGCTTCGGCGCCCGAATCGTTGGACTGGCCGGTGCCGTGGCCGTAGCGCACTTCGTCGAGAGCGTCGTTGTCGTCTTCGAAGAAGTCCCAACCACTGATGTCGTCCGTGTATCCGTTCGCGTCGTCGTCCACCCCGTCGGAAAAGATGAAAATGAGATCCTCCGGATCGAGCATGCCGTTGCCGTTGCGGTCGGAGACGCGCGAGTCCTCGGCATAGTCCGCCATGTTGAAGATACCGTCGCGATTGCGGTCGTAGGCGTCAGAGGGATTATCGCTGCCTTCCGGGACCGGCAGCTCTCCCCGGTTGAGGTAAAACTTGTCGACCAGATCCGGCAGCGACTCGCCCCAGCGAATGCCCGAGTCGAGAACCGCGATCACGACGTCGGGCCGGCCGGTGGTCAGCTGCCACGCCAGATCGACGCTCGCGCCCTTGACACCGAACAACTCCTGCGCGCTCGCGTCGATTTCCGGGTCGCCGGTCAGCTCGCTGGTCAGCTTCCAGTTGTCGCTACCGAAGTCGTCGGGAAGCAGCGGCGGGTCGGAGACCGGCAGGAACAAGTAGGAAGAAAAATCGTGCGCCTCGATGCAGTCGGCGGATCCGGCCCCGCACGGGCTAGGGTTCGGCGGATAGGGAAGCTCCGCAAACACCGCAGAAACGAGAACGACGAGCGACAGCCACACGACTCGGATAGCCACCCGGCCGCCCTATCAAACCGCCCGCCGCCCCGACAAGCCGAGCGAGCTACCGCTCGATGGGAAACCCCGGCGGCTCAGCCGCCAGCGGAAGCCGCCGGCCGACTCTTGCTGAAATAGGTGGCAAGCAGCGCGACGGCATAGCAGGCGGTCGCGAACAACCCGGCAATGGTAAACCCGAACAGGATCGCAACCACGACACCGAGCACCGACGCGAGGACCGATGCGACGCCGTTCACCCCCCAGGCGTAGGCGATCGCGCGCGGGTACAGGATCTCCATCCGCCGCAGTCCGAGCGGCATCGCCATTCCGAGGCTTGTGGCGACCGGCGCGACCAACAGAACTGCAATCACCACTCGCCCGGCCAAGGGCAGGCCAATCAGCGAGCGTAAGATCGGCGGCAGTGCGAAAGTCGTGACCAACACGAGGATGGTCGCGGCGGCGAGCGCCCCAAGCATGCCGCGCTCGAGATCAAGTTTCGAGGTCAACCACGACCCCACGCCCGAGAAGACCAGGAGCGAGAAGAGCACCACCGATAGGGCGTAGGTCGGAAAGCCAAGGAAAAGCACCAACCTCTGGATCAGAGTGATCTCCACCAACAGAAACCCGAGACCGATGCACCAGAAGTAGGTGAGCGCACCGAGTGGCGGCGGCGCCTTGTCGGGGGCGACCCACAGCGGCACGACGAAGGCGATGACCGACAGCACCGTAAGAATCGCCAGCGTCAGGAGCAACATCGAAAACGGGCTCGCCTCCCCTCCCCAATACCCCATGCCGCTAAAACCAAACGACAACAGGCGCTCCATGTTGAAGAAGAACGGCTTGTCGTCGGTCGGCGGACAGACGTTCAGGTGGTACGCATTGCAAAACTCTTCAATGCTTCCGGCTTCGGCAAGTTGCTTCCATTCTTCCTCGTACGGCCCGCCGGGGCCGTAGACCACCCCGTCGCCGCGCTCTTCCGCGAGCTTGCCGATGCGCGCCAACTCTTCATCGGTGAAAGGCTCGAGCCGGGCCAGTACGGTTCCCGTCGGCGGCCCCAGGATGTCCTTGCCCCTGATCACGACCATGTGTCGTTGCGGGTCCTCGATCCCGTACGCCTCGAGACCCGCCTGCGTGAGCACCGTCACTCGCAGTGCTTCGTCGCCGACCAGCCGATACAGCCGGGAAACGTTCAGGATACCGCGTGGCTTGAGGTGCTCCAGATACTCGACGAACGCCTCTACGGTGTAGAGATTGTTCTCAGCCAGCGCGAAGCCCTGAGCGGCGTTTGCGCTGAGAGTGTCGGTGAAACCGATGTGGATCTGGTCGTACTTCGTATTGCGGGCGGCCAATGCAGAACGGCCATCGGCGATCACCGTGGAGACTCCCGGGCGAGAGTACGGCGCGCCGGACAAGTAGCCGAGGTCCTCGTCGACAACCCGACGGATACCCTCGTTGAGCTCGATGACCTCGACTTCTTGGCCCTCGGACAGTGCAGTGTAGATATCGCGACCACCGCCGCCGCCGATCACCAACGCGCGGCCCGGACCGGTCAGCTCGTAGCCGATACTTTGCGGTCCAGTGCGCAGTTCTTTCCATCCCGGGTGGTCGTCGCCCTCGACCATCGGCACAGGGGCGTACGCGCGGTCGTAGAGGAGCAACGCGAATCTGTTCTTCTTGTGACCGGTGTACCCGAACGCGCGGGTCAATGGTGTCCAATGCTCGCCGACAACTTCGCCCTGGTTCAAGTTGTGGCCGGGATCGAGATAGAGCACTCCGGTGACGGTCGACAATCCGAGCAAGATGATACCGAAACCGCCCGCAAGCGCTGCCGAGCGACGGACCTTCGATTCGGCGCTGAACAGCACCGCGGCAACGGCCGAAACGAGCCCGAGCAAGACGAGCAAGTTTGGAGCCGGCCCCAGCCACAGCAAAGGCACGGCAAGGAATGCGCCGATCCCCGCGCCGAACAAGTCCGCGGCGTAAACGACGCCGATCGCAGCCGTGTAGCGAGCGATGGCCACCGCTACCACCACGCCCGAGGCAAACGGCGGAATCGCAGCAACCGCGCAGGCGAGAGCGAAGTTGGCAACAAATTCGGCGCTGAGCTGCGCCGTCATCGTGAAATCGAGCCGGACCAGGATCAGAGGCAACAAAGCCAAGGACGCCGCGAAGCGCGCCGACCAACGGCCGAGAACGACTTCCGGAGCGTCGTCGAAATAGGACGGCCAGATGTAAACGACCAAGGCCCCCGCGCCGGTCCCTAGCAGCGACAACGAGATCGCCAGAAAGCTGAAGTGGTAGGCCAGGACCGACGAAAAGACCCGCGTCAGCACGACCTGCAATGCCAGCGCCGTAGCGGTAACCAGACCGAGGGCGACCAGAGCGCCCGCACTAGGACGGTTCGACATCGGCCGCTACCGGGTTCGACTGCTTATCGGGCGGCGACGTCGAGACTCCGCAAGCCGGAAAAAGCGAGCACCGCCACGGATTTGCCACGGTCCGACCGCCTTCACCGACCCCGAGATCATCCGCGTACCAGTACCCTGCTGCGTGCGCGTCGGTCAACCGCGTCCGGAACTCGGTAGTGGGTCGGTGATCTCGGGACACGAACGCAAGCGCTTAAACGACGCGCCGACAAACGTGGCTGCGGTCCGATTCCGTTCGGTTGCTACGAGCCATCACCTAAGGCTATTGCATCGAGTTCGACGTACCCTCGGTGCCCATGTCGCCTTCCGCCCCCTTCACCGGCTTGACCAGTCGTCTGATCGCGCCCGCGGCCCGCTCGACCGCTCTCGGTCTGGTCGCTGCGACCCTCACCGTCCTGCTGTGGCTCGTGTTCGAGCGATCGTGGATCGACGAAGACGCCTACATCACGCTGCGAACGATCGACCAGCTGATCCACGGCAACGGTCCGAGGTGGAATCCGGACGAACGAGTACAGACCTTTACGCATCCCCTCTGGATGGTGATCTCGACCCCGCTCTACCTGGCCACCGGCCGAGCGGAGACCACCTTCGCGCTTCTCGGCCTGGTTTGTACAGGTGCAACCTACTTAACCCTGGCCACAAGAGTTTCGGCGTATCCGCTTGCCTTGATCATTGGATTGTTCTTGCCGCTGGTCGGGATGCAGGCGTTCCTAAACTACGGGACCTCCGGATTCGAAAACGCGCTGACGCATCTATGCTACGCCAGCTTCGCGCTCGCGTTCCTCCGCTCGCTCGGCGGCGGCGATATTCGCTGGGGCTGGATCGCCGTATCGAGCTCGCTGGCGGTAACCAACCGCTTGGATACGGCCTTGGTATTCGTCCCGCCGATCGCATACCTGCTCCTGCGCAATTTCCGCAGCGTGCGCTGGAGTCGATTCCTCGCCGGCTTCGCCCCACTTTTCGCATGGCTGGCGTTCGCGGTATTCTACTATGGCTTCCCTTATCCCAACACGGCGTTGGCGAAGGTCAACGCCGAGGTGCCACGGTCGCTTCTCGTCACCCAGGGCCTGTACTACGTGCTCCATCTCCTGCAGCACGACCCGATCGCCTTCGTCGCTCTCTGTCTCGGCGTCGCACTGACCGCGACCTACGCGTGGCGCGCCTGGCGCGGCAGCGATCGCGACGACCCGGCGGCGATGGCCGCCCTCGGAGCGGGCGGGCTGCTGCAGGTCGCGTATGTCGTCGCGATCGGAGGCGGCTACCTCGGTGG
>JANQHZ010000962.1 GCA_028282445.1 Candidatus Binatia bacterium
TCCAGTGCTTACGATAATTCGCAAGATGGATTTGAGCTCATCGTCGAAGGCGATGTCCTGATCGAGGACGTCATCGCCGAGATCAACGGCTTCTGCGTCAGTGGTGACGGCATCGATCTGCAGACGCCCGGAGCGGTGGAGGTTCGCCGGGTGGCCCTCCTGGGCAACGCCGACGACGGGATTCAAGTGGATGAGGACCCCCAGGCGGCGAGCTCGATCGCGCTCGAGGACGTGACCGCCAACGGCAACGGCCAGCGGATACCGTTTAATTGCGGGCAACCGTTCCTCGCTGAGCTCGTACTCGAGTCGGGGCAAGACGAGGGCATCGATCTGGATTCGGCCGGCCCGGTCGAGTGCCGTCGCTGCACGGCCAACGGCAATGGCGATTCGGGAATTGAGATCAAGCGGGCGACCACCGTTCTGCTGATCGATATCGAGGCCAACGGAAACCGCGAGAACGGCATCGACGCGCAGGGTGACTACGAGTCGGCGACTTGCCTGAACTGCACCGCCAACCGCAACGGCCAGGACGGATTCATCGTTGACAGCACCGAGTTGTTGATCGACGGCTGCGAGATGCGCAGCAACATCGATGACGATGGGATCGACTGGCAGCCGTTCGGCGATAACTCGACCGCCACGATTCGCAACTGTCTGCTCGCCGGCAACAACGAAGAAGGCATTGCCATCAACGACAGCGAGTTCAGCCGGGACGTCGTTGCTTCGGTGGAGATTTCCAACGTCTGCGTCCGCAGCAATCGGGACGGCATCAGCTTCGGCGGTATCGTCAACAGCGCCTCGGTAACGAGCTCGCAGTCGATCCAGAACGCGCGTCACGGGTTTTTGATCCGTGACTTCACGGGCGGAGTGCCGGCGATCAGTGGGAACAACATCTCGCTCAACGGAACCTCCGGGATGGCGATCGAGAACACCGCTCCTACGATCGACGCGACCGGAAACTGGTGGGGGGCTGCGAGCGGCCCCTTCGATGCTGGTGACAACGATACCGGCGCCGGCAATGGCTTGATCGACAGTAGCAACGGGGGGCTTGGGACGGTCAACTTCGCTCCGTTTGCGGCGGCGCCGGTGCCCGGCGCGAGCGACTGCGAACCCGCCAGCCCCGCCCCCGCTTTGGCGCCTGCAGCGACGGCGATGGCGGTCGCATTGCTCGTCGCTTTCGGGTTCTACGGCATTGTTCGCCGGCGCGAGGCGACGCAACCGATGACGAGGGAACGATGAGTCAGTATCGAAAGCTCTGTGCAAGCCTGTTGAAGGCAATCGTCGCGTGGCTGCTGTGCGTGGTCCTTGCGTTGCCGGCCATGGCCAGCCTGCCGTCCGATCGAGACGTTTCCTCGGCGCCCGAGTTGGAGGCGTCGCGTGTCGCCGATTTTCAGCAAGAGGGTGGCGACGACGATGACGACGATGACGACGACGATGATGATGACGACGACGACGACGACGATGATGATGACGACGACGACGACACCGACGACGCGGGCAATCCCGACGGCGACGATGGCGGTTGAGCAGCCCAACACTCGCTGAGGGGGCCGCCCCCGAAGTGCGCAGTTGCCAGCCGCGTTAGCGGCGGCAGCTCACGCGCCCCCTGCATCGATGGGGTTGCCCGGGGCTCTGAGTCCGTCGTGCGGCGCTGGCCTTCAGCCGCCGTTTGCGGACGAGGTCGGCGCAAGTAGGCGGTCCAAGAAGGCCAAAGTTGCGCGGCGCTCGGACTTGCGAGACTCGAGGATGCCGTAGGTCAGCAAGCCCAGCTCGTGAACGACCAGGAAGCGGGCGAGGCTTTCGAAATCGGTATCGGGGTCGAGCTCGCCGCGTTCGCCCGAGGCCTCCAGGTTCTTCCTGAACAAGTCGCCTCCGCCCTGCACGAAGGAGCGGACGCCACCGAAGATCTTCGGGCCGACGACGTGCTTTTCGCTGAGCGTGTTCACCAGGAAGCAGCCGTGGCGAAAGCGGTAGTCGATCAGCGCCTGGAAGTAGGTTCGAATGTTCTCGACGCCTAGAGGTTCCGCCTCCAGGTGCTTCACGAGAGCGCCCAGTTGGTCCATGTAGCGCTTCATCGCGGCATCGAAGAGCCCTTCCTTGCTGCCGAACTCTTTGTAGAGGCTGAAGCGGTTGAGGCCGGTCACCTCGACCAGCTCCTGTAGGTGCGCCCCCTCGAACCCCTTGCGCCAGAACAACATCAGGGCGTTCTCCAGGACTTCTTCTCGATCGTAGGACTTCGGTCGACCCATCGTTTTCTCCAACGGTTCCATCGCTCAACGGAGCGCCGATGAGGACATTCTAGCACGCCGAAAACTTTTTGCACCTATCGTTCAGAAAAAGCTTGACCGCGGCCACCGCCTGTGGGTATTTAGCACGTATCGTTCTGAAACGACGCGTTGGGCGCCGGATGGGTGCCCCCAAAGGGGGCGGAAAGAGAAAGGGTGAGGCCGATGTCACGCTATTCGTACGAGAAGTGTTTGGAGAACTCCTACAAGGTCAACTGGAAGATCGAGGACGTTCTCGATGGTCGTCGATTCGACGCCTCCAAGCGTTGGCTGCCGAGGGCGCTGTCGGGAGCCGACGCGCTCGACTTTCTGGACGAAGAGGAGCGCTGCAAGCTGACCCACATCGAGATGGCTTCGTACGCCCATATGTTCATGTATGCCGAGGCCTTCGTCGCCCCGATGGTCGTCGACCTCGCTCACGAAGCCGGCCAGGCGGAGGCGAGAGCGTTCGACGCTTTGGCGAACTTCGCCGCCGAAGAAGTCAAGCACATGAATATGTTCACGCGCCTGCGCGATGAGATCACCGACCAGCTCGGATTCCGGCCGCGGTTGCTGGACGATCTGGAAGAGAACGCGCGTTTCGTTCTCGCCAAGGACCGCGGCGCGGTTCTGCTGTTGACCGCCTGCATCGAGTGGTTCACGCAGCGTCACTACCGCGAGTGTTTCCAAGCGGAAGACAACCTGGACCCGTTCACGTTGCACGTTTTCAAGTGCCACTGGCTCGAGGAATCGCAGCACGCCCAGATGGATCACCTCGAGACCTTGCGTGCCTTCTCGGGGATGCATCCGAGACGCGCCGACCGAGCGATCGACGATCTGATCGAATTGGTCGCGACGGTGGACACTTGGCTCGTTCGCCAGTCGCGTTTCGATTGCGAGAGCTTCCAACGGTACATCGACCGCAACCTCAGCGAGGCCGAAGCGACCGCGGTCAACCGAGCCATCCTCGCTGCGAAGCGGCACACATTCCTGATCATGGGCGTTACGCACCCGAGCTTCGAAGACTTGTTCGCCGAAGTCACCACCGACGAACAACAGGGCCGGGTGAACGAGGCGCTGGTCGACCTCTTGCCCGCGCTGGCGGCGTGATACCCGTAGAGGGGCGGGCAGGGTGCTCGTTGGAGGCCCTGCCCGCTTGCAAGCCTCCCTGTCGAGGCATTGCCGCGGGTGGGCTGGTTGGTACGGCGATGAGGGCGCTCGTCCCGACTATCCGGGTCAGCTCGCTCCCGAGATGGCGAAGGCGTACGCCGGGCTCGGCGGGGGCGACGCTGGCAAAGTGATGTAGAGGTCTTCTCCTCGCATCGACCAATCCAGCGACTCGGACGAGCCCAGTAGGCTGACATCGGATGGTTCGTTCGGAATGTTCCGGATGGCGACGATCCGACCCGAAATCGGACCAAGTACCGTTGCGTATAGGGTTCCGCCGTCGGCGCCGCGGGTGAAGCGAACCGGGTTGCCACTCAGCGTGTCGCCCTCGGCTCGGGTCCACGGCCGAGATTCGAAGTAGGCTTCGCCGTTCGTCTCCAGCCAGCGGCCGAAGGCCTCGAGTCGCTCCACTTGCTCGGTCGGGATCGTGCCGTCCGGTCGCGGCCCGACGTTGAGCACGAAGTTGCCGTTCTTGCTGACGATGTCGACGAACTGGTGGACGATCTCGTCGACGGACAGGTAGTCGCTCGCGTCTTCGTTGCGATTGAAGCCAAACGATCGACCGACGCCGCGGATGGTTTCGAACTTTCGCTCGGCGATCTCGGCGGTCGAGCGGTATTCTTCCGAGCGGAAGTCGTTGTGGATGGCGCCGGGCACCAGAGTACTCCATCGGTCGTTGACGACGCCGTCCGGCACCGTGTTGTAGTAGTGGGCGAAGAGCTCCAGTGGAGCGGCCGCCGCTGGATAGCGGATGTCGTTCCACAGTACGGCCGGACGGTATTTCTCGATCAACTCTCGCCAATGCGCGTCGGCGTAACGCGCGTATTCGAGCTGTGGCGGCTGTGCCACGATGAAGTCATCGAGATTCTCGATGACGCGCGGTTCGAAGGTCCAATCGATTCCACCGGAGTAGTACAGCCCCATCCGCATGCAGCGCGTGCGCACTGCCGCACTGAGCTCGCCGACGAAGTCGCGTTGCGACGCCCAATCCGCGCGCATCGGGTTGGCGGTCGCGCTCGGCCACATGAGGTATCC
>JANQHZ010000679.1 GCA_028282445.1 Candidatus Binatia bacterium
CACGACCGCGCAGGCACAGTGCCCGGGCGATTGCGACGGCGACGGCAGCGTCAGCGTCAGCGAGCTCATTCGAGGCGTCAACATCAACCTCGGAAATCAGACGATCGACGCCTGCCCCGCATTCGACACCAACAATGACGGCAGCGTCGCGGTGAACGAGCTGATCCAGGGCGTCAATGCGAACCTCAACGGTTGCCCGCCGGTGACGCCGGTAACCAACACCCCGGACGCAACTCCGACCGCCACCCCGGGCATCACCGATACCCCAGAGGCGACCGCCACCGCGACGGCAACCGCGACCGCCACCGAGCCGGTAAGCGGAGATTGCGGCAACGGCGCCGTCGACGGAGGCGAGGAATGCGATGACGGCAAGCACTGCCTCCGAGGCGATGAATTCGGCGAATCCTGCAGCGAGGACAGCGACTGCGGCGCGGAACCTTCAGCTGGGGCGTGCGCCCCGCGCGACGGCGACGGATGTCAGTCGACCTGCAGTCTACCGGTGTGCGGCGATGGCATCGTCGACACCCTGGCCGGGACCTGTGACAGCGGCGTCTGCAGCGGCCCGTCGATCTCCGCCGGCGAGGCGTGCTCGACCGACGCCGACTGCCTCGGCGAAACCTGCGACGACGGCAATACCGACGAAGGCTTCGACGACCGGTGTCCGGGCAACTGCCAGGTCGCACAGTGTGTGCCGACCGGCCAAACGGCCACGATCAACGTCGACTTCGCAGCCTCCGCCGAAGATACCTTCGCCGCCGGCCTTGAGCTCTTCGTGCGCTACGACGAAAGTGTCGTGAGCATTCCCGGTTCCGCCAACGCGCAGAGCGTACGCGATCGCATCGAATCACCGGGTGGCGTATTCCCCTCGATCACGCCTAACGACCGCGACTACGGGTTGGTTCTGGTTCTCCTCGACCCGTCCCTCTTCGGGGCCGAACCGGGTACCGCAGTCACCGTGGAAGTGGACTTGTGCGAGGGCGCGCCGGCCCCGGCCGCTGGGGACTTCACCTGCTCGGTGACATCGGCTTCGGACGAAACACTGGCCGATATCACGGACATCATTTCGTGCGAGGTAACCCTCTAACAATCAACCGTGGATCGGGGCGGGGTCGCGCAACGACCCCGCCCCGCAACCATATGCAACCCGATCGACTTCGAGGCCGTAGACGCGACCTCGACGCCGATCGAGTCGCAGCAGCAGCACGACCGAATACCTGGGAGACCGAATGATCTTTCGCTGTCGAGTTTCAGGCGCGACTTCTCGCGTCGCATACCTAGCGATCCTGGCGACCTCAACCATCGCGCTCAACGCCTGTTCGGACGATGACTCGGGACTGAGCGTGCTGCGGACGTGCGGAAACGGCGTTGTCGAGAACGGAGAGACCTGCGACCCCGGCGGCGCGTGCAACAACGACGGAAGCCGCTGCCTGGTCGGAGAGGAAGGCGTCTGCGGCGAAACCGGTGTCTGCGTGCCGATCGATACGGAGACTTGCTCCAGCATCTGCACTCTCCCCACCTGCGGCGACGGACTCGCCCAGGGTGGCCTCGAACAATGTGACACCTTCGACCTTCGCGACAGCACTTGCGCCGACTTCGGTCGCGCTGACAATCCCGAAGGCGGACCCGACGGCGGCCTGCGCTGCGACGATTCGTGCATTCTCGACCCCTCCGACTGTGGACCCGTGTTCACACCCACAGCCTTGCCGACCGCGACGCCGACCGTCACGTTCACCCCGGCCACCCAACCGCCGACTCCAACCGTGACCAACACGCCACTGCCGCCGACGGCGACCGCGACGCCAACGCCACC
>JANQHZ010000987.1 GCA_028282445.1 Candidatus Binatia bacterium
TGGCCATCCGTCTCGACTGCAACGGCGAGTGGTCGCTCGACGAAGGGCGCAAGGCGATCGAGCGCCTCGCCTCGCTCAGCATCGAATACATCGAGCAACCGGCGCGCAAGATCGAAGACCTCGCCGCGTTGCGCAAAGTTGCCTCGATCCCGATCGCGGCGGACGAATCCGTCTCCAGTCTCGAAGAAGTCAAATCGGCAATCGCATGCAAAGCGGTCGATGTCTTGGTCCTCAAGCCCGCACGCTTGGGATTGACCGATTCGCTAACGGCAGCGTCCATCGCACAGGCAGCCGGAATCGACTGTGTCGTCACGTCCAACCTCGAGAGCAGCCTCGGAATCGCAGCGACCCTGCAGGTCGCTGCGATCGTCGACGCTTCGCAACCGAACCGGCGTCGTGCTCATGGTCTCGCGACCGCAGGGCTACTGGCAGACGACTTGGTCGAGGCACGACTGCTACCGCGTAACGGCCGACTTACGGTACCGACGGGCCCAGGCGTGGGGCTCGTTCCGGCCGCGACCTCGATCGCGCGCTCGAGAATCGACTCGGGACAGGATCCCCAAACAAGAGCGTCGTAATGGGACTGCTTCCCGATTGGCTGAGCCTGCGGGCACAAACCCACGCCGACCGCCCTGCTCTCGAGTTTGGTGACACGGTGCTGAGCTTCGCCGACCTCGACCGGCTCGCCCGC
This sequence comes from Candidatus Binatia bacterium, assembly GCA_028282445.1. Lineage (GTDB taxonomy): Bacteria > Desulfobacterota > Binatia > HRBIN30 > CADEER01 > CADEER01. The sequence goes on from JANQHZ010000987.1 coordinate 692, forward strand.
GGCTACGAAGCCGCCCTCGCCGAGCTCAGAGTACCGTCCAATCAGGTCGTTGCGACCCTGTTGCACAACCGCCCCGAGCTGGTGGCGCTCGCCCATTCCATCCCGCGCTCCGGTCGGGTGTTCGCTCCGGTGGGCGTTCGGCTCAAGTCGGCGGAAGTCAAAGCCATGCTGAAGAGCTGCAGCGCCTCCGTGCTGATCTACGAGCAGGCGACGAAAGACACCGTCGCCGCCCTCCCCGCGAGCGATCGACAGATCCGCCTGTGCATCGACGGCGCTCCCCTTGCCGGCGATCTGGCGCTCGCGCCGGCGCCGGCGTCCCGGCCGGAGGTCGCGGCGCAGATCGATCTCACCCGAACCCACACCATCGTCTTCACCTCGGGTAGCAGCGGCAGGCCGAAGGCGGTGCGCCTGAGCTGGGGCAACCACTACTGGAGCGCGATGGGTTCGGCGCTGAACCTCGGCCTTCGCTCCGAAGATCGGTGGCTGTGCTGCCTGCCGCTCAACCACGTCGGCGGCCTCTCGATCCTGATCAGAAGCGTGTTGTACGGCAACACCGTCGAGCTGCATCCGCGCTTTGCCCCCGAGGAGGTCAACGCGGCGATTCATCGACGCGGTGCGACCATCGTCTCGGCCGTCGCGAACATGCTGCAACGAATGCTCGACGCCGATGGCGGTCCCCCCTACCCACCGAGCCTGCGAGCCATTCTGGTCGGCGGTGGAGCCACACCGCGAGCGTTGATCGACCGCTGTCAGGATCTCGGAGCCCCTATCCTGCTGACCTACGGTCTCACCGAAACGGCCTCACAGGTCGCGACCACCGCGCCCGGCGAGTGGAAGCTCGACGCGGGTGTCGGCCACCCGCTCGCCCACGCGCAAGTGAGGATCGTCGACGAAGACGGTACGCCCGCGCCGGCCGAGACTCACGGACATATCGAGGTCAGTGGCCCAATCGTGAGCCCGGGCTACCTCGACGGCCACGAGCGCCAACCGGGAGAATGGCTCCATACCCGCGATCGCGGCTGGCTCGACCGCCACGGCCGCCTCCACGTCCTCGGTCGCGGCGACGAGACGATCGTCTGCGGCGGGGAAAACGTTCACCCGCGCGAGGTCGAACGCGCGCTGGAAACACACCCATCGGTTACCGAAGCCTTCGCGACGGGGGTTGCGGACGAGCGCTGGGGCGCCGTCTTCCACGCCGCCGTTCGACTGAACCGGAGCGTCAGTGAGGAGGAGCTGCAACGGCATTGCCGGCAGCGACTCGCCGCATTCAAAGCCCCACGGCGAATCGCCGTCGTGGACGATTTCCCACG
>JANQHZ010000992.1 GCA_028282445.1 Candidatus Binatia bacterium
ACTTATCGGCCCGCCCACTCCCCGCCACCGCCATTTTGATGGCCGCCGGCGAGTACTCGTGCACCTCGACGCCGGCGCGCGCCGCCGCGACCATCACCGAGCCCCGGGCCTCGCCGAGACGCAAAGCGGTCTGGATGTTGTCGCCGACAAAACTCTGCTCCAGACTCAGCGTGTCCGGACGGTGCTCCTCGCACAGCTCGAGGACGCGGTCGAAAATCGCGCCGAGCTTGCTCGAACGATCGCCGCGGAGGCGAAGAACGCCGCTCGCGACGCGCAGCATGGAGTTCCCCGACGAGCCGATGACCCCCCAACCAGTGACCGTAGTTCCCGGGTCGATCCCGAGCACCCGGCGCTCACGAGTCGCAACCTGCGCCTTCACCCTTGCCCCTCCATCCGCGTCCAACCGCCTCGCAAATTCTCACCCACACGGGAGCGTAGGGCAAACTGAAAGTGCCGAGCCGGCGCCCGGATAGGGTGATCGGGTACGGCTGGGCGAGGCATTCCTCGCAACCAAGCCGCGCCTTCCAGAGGCCCCGCTGCAGAGCGACGCATGCGTCGCCCGCCCGCTGATTCGTAGGGCCGCCGCCTTACCCAGCGGCTTCGATCCGCTCGAGCTCTTCCTGCGAGATATCCATGTTGCACGCGACGTCTTGGATATCGTCGTGGTCCTCGAGCTCGTCCAAGAGCTTGAGGGTGCTCTCGGCGCTCGAGCCGCTCAGGTCGACGACGTTGTCCGGTACCATCGAGACCGATGCGCTGGTGGTCTCGATCCCCGCTGCGTCGAGCGCTTCCTTCACCGCATCGAACGCATCGGGTGTGGTCGCGACCTCGAAGCCGTCATCTTGCTCCGAGATATCCTCCGCGCCCGCTTCGAGCGCCACCTCCATCAGCTTCTCTTCGTCGGCCGCCGCTTTCTCTACGGTGATGACTCCGCGCTTCTGGAACATCCATGCGACACAGCCGTTCTCGCCCATGTTGCCGCCGAACTTGCTGAACAGGTGCCGCACTTCCGACACTGTGCGGTTGCGGTTGTCGGTCATCGCCTGGATGAGCACGGCCGCTCCGCCCGGGCCGTAGCCCTCGTACTGGATCTCCTCGTAGTCGACGCCCTCGAGCTCGCCGGTCCCCTTCTTGATGGCGCGATCGATGTTCTCGTTCGGCACACTATTGGACTTGGCCGTGTTGACCGCGGTCCGCAGGCGGGGGTTGGCGTTGATATCGCCGCCGCCGATCTTCGCGGCAACGGTGATCTCCTTGATCAGCTTGCTGAACAGCTTGCCACGCTTCGCATCCTTGGCGGCTTTTTTGTGCTTGATAGTGCTCCACTTCGAGTGGCCTGACATCGATCTTCCTCTCGCTTGCGACGCTTAACAGCCCGGCCTACTTTTTCAACGGACTGTTAATCCGAAACATCAATCCGGTTAGCATACGGACGATTGCCAAGGAAACCGGCTCAGCCGGTCACGCGGCGATGGAACTCGTCGACCGGCATGCGGCCGGCCAGGCAGGAAACCGTCGACCCCTCGAGCGCGACGCTGACCACCACACCGTCGACGAAGTATTCCATCCGATTCCCCGCCGGAACCCCGCCAGGGGGCATTTCGAAGCCCG
>JANQHZ010001097.1 GCA_028282445.1 Candidatus Binatia bacterium
CGGTCATAGCCAAGACAGCCATTCCGATCGGGCACAAGGTGGCGAGTGAGCCGATCCTGGCCGGAGATGCGATCCGCAAGTACGGCCACGCAATTGGAATGGCGGGGGAGACGATCGTTTCGGGGGACTGGGTTCACACCCACAACGTCTCTGCCAAGGAGGACTGAGTATGGGTTTCATGGGTTATCGACGCGCCGACGGTCTTGTTGGAGTGCGCAATCACGTGGTCGTAATGAGCTCCGTGAGCTGCGCCAATGCCGTGGTCGAACAGATCGGCAGCGCCGTGCCCGAAGTGAAGACGATCACGCATCCCGAGGGCTGTGGGCGTGGGCCACAGGACGTCCTTATGACGCTGCGGACGTTGGCCAACGTCGCCGCTCATCCAAACGTTGCCGGGATTCTCCTCGTCGGTCTTGGTTGTGAGGTGATCAAGGCCGAGTTCATCGCCACGGAGGCCGGCGACGGGAAGCCTGTCGAGCGGATAGGCATCCAGCAGTGCGGAGGGACACCGAAGGCCGTGACCCGGGGGATAGAGATCGCTCGCCGCCTGGCCGGCGAGGCCACTGCGCAGGAGCGTCGCGAATTCGGTTTCGAGCATCTGACCATCGCGACCGAGTGTGGGGGGTCGGATTCTTTCTCCGGCCTTACTGCCAACCCGACAGTTGGTCTGGCGGCCGACTGGCTCGTCGGCCAAGGCGGCAGCGTGATCCTTTCCGAGGTGACCGAGTTTCTCGGCACGGAGTCGTTCATTGGCGAGCGCTGCGCCAACGACGACGTCCGCGAGCAGCTGCTCGACCTGCTCGCCCGTCAAACCGAATTCGTCAAGCGCGACCTCGGTGACGAAGGTCACCACGTGGTTGCGCCGGGCAACCAGGATGGCGGTATCACGACGATTCACGAGAAGTCGCTCGGCTGCGTTAAGAAGGGCGGATCGTCGCCAATCCAGGAGGTGCTGGAGTACGCGCAGCGCCACACACAGCGAGGCCTCTGCGTCATGGACACACCGGGCTCCGACATCTTCTCGATTACCGGGATGATAGCCGGCGGTGCACAGATCGTGCTCTTTAGCACCGGGCGCGGCTCGCCCGCGGGTTCACCCATCGCTCCAGTCGTGAAGATCGCAAGCAACACCCCGCTCTTCGAGAGGATGCCCGACGATATGGACTTCAATGCGGGCCGTATAGCTGACGGTATGAGCCTCGCCGAGTGCGGCACGGAGCTCGTCGATCTTGTCAAGGCTGTCGCAAGCGGTGCGCCGACGGCGCCCGAGCGCACCAAGACCGAGCTGTTCGCGATTCATACAGTGGGCCCGGCCTTCTAGCCATGACCGCGTCAGTGCAATCTCGGACGGACCGAGCAACAGAGGGAGAGTCGGTTGCGTACTCGCCCCACACGAGCCATACGGATCGAGAGAACGGCCGTTCGGGCGGTTTGCTCACCACAGTGGCGACGATCGCAGCGGTGCTACTGGCCGCGTTTAGTGCATGGCGCTGGCTCGAATCGAGTGGCGGTCCCGATGCGCTGCCCGAGCGGTTCGGCGGCATGGCCCCTTTCGTCTCTATCCCGATTCATGTCCTGCTCTCGGCTACACCGTTTCCGAGCGAGCTGGTCGGAGTTGCGAATGGCACCGCCTACGGGCTCTGGGCCGGGACACTGTACAGCTGGATCGGCTGGTGGTGCGGAGCCGCGCTCGAGTACGGACTCGTGCGAATCGGCGCACGGCGTATTGATCCCGGCATTAAACGTGGCCGCCAGCCGCATTGGCTCAGGCGCTTTCCTGTTGGACACCCGGTCTTCCTGATCGTCGGGCGCCAGCTCCCATTCGGATTCCACACGGTAAACATCCTTGCCGGCCTCGGCGGCGTCGCACCCTCGCGCCATATAGTTTGCGCTGCGATCTCGAACCTTCCCTACGCCTTCATCGCGGCGGCCGCTGGGAGCACACTGAACGTCCCCTGAAAACTGTGCCCGTCGAGGTCGCAGCGTTTTCCGATTCCACGTCTGGTCCATCGAACCCTCCTCACTCAGACCGCCCCTGCCTCGAATCAACGGCGCTTGGACCATCTTGCGGGTCCACCTGGATTTGGATTTTCCACTTGGACCATCTTCTAGGGTCCGTGGGTTCAAATCCCACCCCCTCCGCTCACCCGCTTTGCGGGTGAGGGTTGAAGATCCAGGTCCAAATCCAGTTTGCTTGCAACCGACATCCCACCTGGATCTGGATCTTGGGTTTGGACCATCTTCTTTCAGGTCCAGATCCAGTGTCGCTTCGCTCTCGCCAAGCTCGGGTTGAAGATCCAGGTCCAGATCCAGTGTCGCTTCGCTCTCGCCAAGCTCGGGT
>JANQHZ010000012.1 GCA_028282445.1 Candidatus Binatia bacterium
TGTCCGTGCTCCGGAACGTATAGTCGCGACCGTCCGCGCCCTTGAATGCCAAGACCGGAGTTTGATTACCGCCGAAACGTCGAAACGGCGTAAGGCCTCCGGCCTCCTCTTGCAGATTCAGCACCGGTATGTCGACCGGCGATTTCCACAGCTCGCGGTAGCCCCCACCGAACGTGAACTGATGAACGCGGTCCTTGTCGTAGCGCTCGCTCGCCGCGATCCGTACCGTGCGCGGCGGCGCGGCCCAGCCGATCGCGACCGCGGCGAGAAAAGCCGCGATTGATAGACCGGCGGTTCGACTCAAGATGGTTCCCATCTGCCCCACAAAGCCCCGCTTCCCCCCGACAAGACGCGGATTGAAATGGCCGCGGCCCGACGAGCCGCGGGCTCTCCAAGCCCCGTGGAAACTACCGGGTCCGGGTGGGAGTGGCAAATCTCCGAAGCCGATCGCCGCCCTACCCTGCTTGCCGCCTCAGGGCAGCATCTCTATCGTCCGCCCCATGCCGAACGAGTACGACTCCGCCCTCCGCTCGAGCGCCCATCTCTCCCGCAATGGCCGAAGCATGGGGATGTCGAGATGAAGCGGGAAAGTCCGCTGCGAGCGGTGCTAGACGTTCGTCCGGAGGAACGCGGGCTGGCTGCCCTGATGTTCAGCTACTTCTTTCTCGTCATCACGTCCTTTTGGATCCTCAAGCCACTCAAAAAGGCTCTCTTCGTCGAGTACTACGACTCCGCCGGAGTACGGATGCTCGGCGCGCATTTCAGCGGACCGGAAGCCGAGTTGATCGCGAAGATCCTGAACATGTTCGTCGCTTTCCTCGCGGTCGTCGCATTCACCTGGCTGTCACGGCGGTTGCGGCGCCAACAACTCACCTTCGTATTCACCGCCTTCTTCATGGCCTGCTACGTCTTCTACTGGTTCCGGATCGAATCGCCCGGCGACCTGACCGTGTGGACCTTCTACCTCTTCGGCGACCTGTTCAGCACGGTCATGGTCGCGACCTTCTTCGCCTTCCTGAACGACTCCGTGAAAGCGCAATCCGCGAAACGTCTCTATGGCATCGTCGGCCTGGGCGGCGTCACCGGCGGGGTAATCGGCAGCACGACGGTCCGGGCCTTCATCACCTCGATGTCGCGCCAAGACTGGTTGCTGGTATGCCTCGCCGTCGCGACAGCAATCGTCGCCGTCGCCTACGGCGCCGGACGCATCGTCGATCGCGACCCGCCGCCCGATCTACCCGGCGAATCGAGCGAACCACCCGCGGATCAGGGCAATCCGGCCTTCGAAGGCGCCGCCCTCGTCTTTCGTTCGCCCTACCTGCTCTCGATCGTCGCGATCGTCGGACTCTACGAAATCGTGTCGACGATCATGGACTTTCAGTTTACCAGCACCATCGCTCACTACCTTGACGGACCCGCCATCGGGGAACAGTTCTCCACCGTCTTCGCCATCACCAACGTCGTCTCGCTGTGCGTCCAGTTCTTCCTGACCAGCCTGATCATGACCAAGTTCGGTGTGGGGGTCGCGCTACTCGTCTTGCCGATCGCCGCGGCAACCGCCTCGGCCGGCCTGTTCGCACTCCCGACCCTGTGGATGGGCAGCTTCCTCAATACGGCCGACAACGCGTTCAGCTACTCGATCAACCAGTCGGCAAAAGAAGCCCTCTACGTTCCGACCTCGCGCGACGAGAAGTACAAGGCAAAGGCCTTCATCGACATGTTCGTTCAGCGATTCGCGAAGGCGGTCGCCGTCGTCCTCAGTCTCGCCATCTCGATGTCGGTCGACAGCTTCGACGGTGTGCGCTGGCTGTCGCTGATTACGATTCCGGTCGTCCTACTGTGGATCGCGGCGGCGCGCTACGCAGGTCGTCACTTCGAAGAGGTTTCCTCGCAGTAGGGCGCGAGCGCGCTATTGGCAGCCGTCCAACGCGCTCAACACTCCGCGCACGAGCTCGTTGATCGCGATGAATCCATCGCCGTCGAGATCGGCGTCGAGACAGCGATCCAACGGTCCACCG
>JANQHZ010000054.1 GCA_028282445.1 Candidatus Binatia bacterium
GGTGAAGGGATCGACCTCGACGGATTCTCAGAGGATGGTGAGTTGGGAGAGCAGATCGCCGACTCGATCTCGATCGCCAACTGTCTCGTGCGCGAGAACTTCGGCGACGGGATCTCCGCGACCTCGGAAGGCCCGATCGAGATTCAATCGACCTGTATCGCCGACAACGGCGAGAACGGCGTCCTCGTCATCCAAAGCGACGGCACGTTCGCCATCGCCGACTCGGACGTCACCGGCAACAGCGAGGCCGGCTTGTGTCTCAACACCCTGGCCGTCAACGGCAACACCGCGAACGACAACAATATCTCCGGCAACCGCGACGGCGCGATCCTCGGCACTTCGGCGGGCATTACCGTCGATGCCACCGAGACCTTCTGGGGCAGCTCCACCGGGCCGTTCCATCCAACCCAGAATCCGGCCGGCGGTGACAACGCGATCATCGACATGGACGGCGGCGGCACCGGTACGATCGAAGTCGTGGCGTTCCGAACCAGCCCAACCGACACCAGCGCCTGCGTTGCTGGGCCTACACCTGCACCGACCTTGTCGCGGGAAGCTCTGATCGCAACACTCATCCTGTTCCTCGGCTGTGGATGGTTGGCACTGCGACGCTCCAGGAGGCAGGCATGAGTCTACGCATCGTACTCCTGATGCTCTTGATGCTCTGCAACGTCGCCTTGGCGCGCCCCGACGCGGCGCCGAACGAGTTGCCGATTGCATCGCGTCACCAACAAGAGCTCCCGCTACAACTCAGCGATCTCGACAGCGTCGGCGATGATGATGACGACGATGATGACGACGACGACGACGATATGGACGCCGGCTAGCACCAGGCCCCACTCCCGCTCATTTTAACGAGAGATTGCCTTAGAATTCTCCGGCCAATACGGACGATCCACCGGCATGGGGCAATCCGTGTGAAGGTCTCCATCGTTACGGTCTGTCTCGATCGCGCCGATACGATCGAGGGCACGGTGCGCTCGGTTCTCGAGCAGGAGTACGGCGACATCGAGCACATCGTTGTCGACGGCGGTTCTCGCGATGCGACCCTACGAGCGCTCGACGACTACCGTACCCGCCTGACGATCGTTTCGGAGCCGGACAACGGCATGTACGACGCGATGAACAAGGGCCTCGCCATGGCGAGCGGCGAGATCGTCGGATTTCTGCACGCGGACGATGTCTACGCCGATGAGCGTGTCGTCGGCGATGTCGTCGGCGCCGTCCAGGCTGCCAAGGCCGAAGCCGTGTACGCCGACCTGGTGTACGTCGATCGCTCGCGGCCCGACCGGGTTCGGCGCAAGTGGGTCGCGGGTGAGTATCGTGACGGCGACTTCGAGAAGGGGTGGATGCCGCCACATCCGACCTTCTTCGCCCGGCGATCGGTCTACGAGCGTTACGGCGCGTATGATTGCCGGCTATCGAGCAGTGCCGACTACGAGCTGATGCTGCGCTTCATCCATCGCCATCGAGTCCGCCTGGCATACCTGCCGCGCGTCATCGCCAAGATGCGCGTCGGTGGAATCAGCAACGCGATGCTGAGCAACCGGATCCGCGCGCACCTGGAAGACCGCCGCGCCTGGCAGATCAACGGACTGAAGCCCCGGCCGCTGACGCTTCTGCGCAAGCCGCTGGGCAAGTTGCCGCAGTTCTTCGACTCAGAGTAGGCCGCGCGCGAAGAGCGCTAGTCCCGAGCTTGTCGAGTCAGTCGCCAGGTCGCGAGGGCGACCAGCCCCATCAGCGCGATGATGAGAGCCCACGGCGATGCCGCAGGTGCTGGAGCGGTCTGAAGCTCGGCGCAGGTTCCCTCCGTCCCAGGCAAGTTGCAGGCCTCTTGCGCACCGTCGCAGGGGGTGTCGCAACAGACGTCGTCGACGCAGTTGCCGGAGATACAATCCGACACATCGTTGCAGCTGGATCCGTCCGGGGCCGGTGTGGGCGTGTCGGTAGCTGTCGCCGTCTGGGTCGGAGCGGGCGTGTCGATAGCCGTCGCCGTCTGGGTCGGGGTGTCTGTAGCGGTCGCGCTGGGGCTGACGGTAGGCGTCTGGCTGGGAGTCTCGGTCGATGTAGCCGTCGGCGTGACTGTCGGGGTCTCGGTGGGGGTCTCGGTGGGAGTAATCGTCGGCGTGTCTGTTGCCGTACTGGTATTGGTCGGGGTTGCCGTGGGGGTCTCGGTCGGAGTCGCCGTCGGAGTGAGCGTCGCCGTGCTGGTATCCGTCGGCGTCTCGGTCGGGGTCTCGGTGGGCGTTTGCGTCGGC
>JANQHZ010000107.1 GCA_028282445.1 Candidatus Binatia bacterium
CAGCCGATCGTTCAGCTCGCGTGCCGTCTTCATCCCCGTCCGTTGGCGCCGCCGATGAAATCCCAGGCGCGCCGGTAGTCGTCGAGCGTATTGATCTCCATCCAGCCTTTATAGATGTCGAGAGCCCGCACCGGTTTGCCGCGCGCGATCAGCTCGCGCACGAGATCGGTGAAGGCCGCGCGATCACGCGTCTCGGCCTCGTGGAAAGGCCCGGGCCGATCGCCCAGGTCAGACCAGATCTCGCGCGCCCACTCGGCCCCCTGGGCCGAGAACGCCGCCATCCCGATGAACTCGCCATTCACCGAATCCGGTTCGATGTCGCGACCGACCGCCAGCACGCCGTACTCCGCATCGCTCGGCAGGAATCGATAGCCCGCGGAGTGCTCGCCCTCGGTCGCCACCAGGTCCGGGGTGCGCTCCAGTACGGTCTCGATCGGCTGATCGCAGACGGCGCGATCGACCACCAGCACGACATCGCCTTCGGCACGCAGTAGCTTCTCGGCGATCGTGAGATCGAAGAGCACGTCCGAGTAGAGGAAGATGAACTTGGAGGTCATCGCTTCCTCGGCGCAGAAGAGCGAGTAGAGCTCCCCGGTCTCCCGGTAGCGTTCGTTGTCGAAGGTGCGCACGTCGCGGAAGTCGATCGCGTCCTTCATGTGACCGCGAACGATCGAGATGTCCTGAACGCCGCACTCGCGCAGACCTCGAATCTGCCTGGACAAGATGGTATCGCCGCGAACGTCGAGCATCCCTTTCGGACGATCGCGATTGAGCGGCATCAGCTCGCCTTCGAAGCCAGCCGCCAAGATGATCGCACCGGGGCCCCGTTCGCCCGTCATGTACTCGCGTTCGTTGGCTTGGAGCTCCGGCACACCGACCAACTCGTACACCTCGGACAGCGCAACGATCCCGGGTTCGGCGGAAACCGGCCGAGGATCGTCGCGCAAAGCCTTCAACGTGCCGCGCATCGAGCGGATCGTCGAACGGAGGAGTTGGTTTGCGAAGATCACTAAACGCACCCCGCACCGCTGGAGCTCCTCCAGCGTCACGGACGAGTAGGTGGTCGGCACGGCGACCAGGGGACGGCTGCCGTCCCAGCGCTCGGCGAAGGCGCTGACCTCGTGATGATCTTTCGCCTTGGAATGCACCAGAATCGCATCCGCACCGGCTTCGCCATAGGCGTACGCCCTGTCGAGAGCCATCTCCATGCTTTCGCCGGCGATGAACGCCTCGGTACGCGCAATCACGACGAAGTCCGAATTGACTCGCGCATCGCAGGCGGCCCGAATCTTGTCGGAGTGCTCCTGGATCGAAACCAGGGACCGCTGCACGTTCCCGTAGAAGCTGCAGCGCTTGGGAAAGTCGTTGTCCTCGAGACAGATGCCGGCCGCGCCTTCGTGGCTAAAGTCGCGAACCGTGCGAATGACGTTGATCGCGTTGCCAAAACCCGAGTCGCAATCGGCGATGACCGGAAGATGACTCGCGCGAATGATCGATCTCGCCGCCTCCAGCGTCTCGGTCATGGTCAGGACGTTGGCGTCGGGC
>JANQHZ010000123.1 GCA_028282445.1 Candidatus Binatia bacterium
GTCGTGGCGGAATCTCTGGCGCCACCGTCGCAGGACACTGATCAGTGTGCTCTCGATCGCGATTGGGCTGACTCTGGTCGTGTTCGCCAAGTGCCTCAACGAGGGTGCCTACGACCAGATGGTGGGCGACGCGGTGCGCATGCAGGCCGGCCACATCACTCTCGAGCACCGCGACTACCGTGAGGCGCCCGCGGTCGACCTAGCGATTACCGTCGACGACGAGTTGCGACGGCGGGTAGAGAGCTTGCCCGGCGTCGCGGCGGGCAAGCTGATCGTGAACGGCCAGGGGGTCGCTCGTTCCGGCGCCGGCGCGATCGGTGTTGGAATCATGGGCGTCGAGCCGGCGGTCGAAGCCCGCACCTCGCCGTTCGCGCGCAAGCTCGTCGCGGGAGAGTACCTGCGGCCGGGCGACGGCGCGAAGGTGGTCATCGGCGCCGGGCTTGCCGACCGCTTGGATCTCAAAGTCGGCCGCAAGTTGGTCCTGGCGAGCAATGATATCGAGGGCGACCTCGTCGAGCAGCTGTTCCGCGTCCAGGGTGTCTTTTCCACCGGCGCGGAGGAGATCGATGGATATTTCATTCAGGCGCCGATCTCGGCTATCAGGGATCTGTACGGTCTGGCTCCGGATCAGACGACCCAGCTCGGGGTCTTGCTGGAGAGCGCGGACGAGTTGGGTAGGATGGCGCCGAAAGTCCGTGCGATCGCGGCGACCGGCGATCGAGTCGTATTGCCTTGGCAGCGGGTGCTGCCGGAGTTGGCCGGGATGATCCGGGTCGACCGTGTTTCCGACAGCGTCATGTTTTGGCTGCTGCTTTCGTTGACCCTGTTTACGATCTTCAACACCATGCTCATGTCGGTGCTCGAGCGCGAACGCGAGTTCGCCGTGCTGCTGGCTCTCGGGACCCCGCCTGGCCAGCTACGCGTTCAGGTCCTGATCGAGACAGCCTTGATCGCCGTCCTCGGCTGCGGCCTCGGGCTCCTGGTTGGCGGAGTGTGGGCCTACCGCGTGCAGCTCTACGGTTGGGATATCAGTGCGCTGCTCAGCGAGGGGACGAGTATGTCCGGCTTTGCGATGGAGCCCGTGCTATATGCCAAGGTGACATCGGGCATCCTGGCGCGGTTGGGCGGAACCCTGTTCGGGGTCATCATGCTGCTGAGCTTGATTCCGATGCGTCGAGCCGCGGCGGTACGGATCGCGGACACGCTGCGTTAGGAACATGGTTGCCATCGTAGAAACCCAGAACCTGACCAAGATCTACGGCGAGGGCGAGGTCGCGGTACACGCGCTTCGCGGTGTCGACCTTCGCCTGGAGCAAGGTGAGTTCGTCTCCATGGCCGGCCCGTCCGGTTCGGGCAAGAGTACACTCCTCAATATCATCGGGGCGCTCGACCGGCCGACCAGCGGTCGTGTTGCCGTCGACGGAGTCGATCTCAGTAGCCTGAGCGATACCGAGTTGAGCCGCCTGCGCCGGGAGCGCATCGGCTTCGTGTTTCAGAGCTACAACCTGATCCCGGTGCTCACTGCATTGGAGAACGCCGAGTACGTCCTCATGTTGCAGGGCGTTCCGCCGGCGCAGCGGCACGAGCGGGTGCGGGAGCTGCTGCGAGACGTCGGCCTCGACGGCATGGAGAATCGACGTCCGAGCGAGCTTTCGGGCGGTCAACAGCAACGAGTCGCGATCGCGCGTGCGATCGCTTCGGAGCCGGCCTTGGTTCTGGCCGATGAGCCGACGGCCAATGTCGATTCCAAGACGGGCGGGGCGCTCATGGAGCTCTTGCACGGCCTGCACGAGACCAAAGGGATCACCTTCCTCTTTTCGACCCACGAGCGGCTGGTGATGCGGAGCGCGGAACGGTTGCTCTGGTTGCGCGACGGTGAGATCGCCTATGACGGTCCGCCCGAAGGGAACAGCGAGTTGTAGGATTCACCTACTCGCTGCCGATGCAGCACTTCTTGTACTTGCGACCGCTGCCGCAAGGGCAGGGCTCGTTGCGTCCGACTTTCACCACCCGGCGCGGTGGCGCGTGGTGATGATGGTGGGCACAGTTCTCGTCGTGCACGTGAACGGGGACTTCCAGGGAACGCGGGGGGTCGATCTCTGCCATCGCCCGACCGTAGCACGCTCGACGGCGTGAGTCTGAGGCGTGGCTCGCCAACCACCGGATCCACCCGGAGCGGGGCGCTGGCAGCAGGGCGGTGAATTCGCCTATGATGCCGTACGGCATCGTTTCTTCAGGGGAGGTTCGGAGATGAAGCACAGTGTTTGGGCGATCTGGGTCGGGTCGCTAGCGGCGATCCTGCTAGGGCAGGGGTGGGTTTCGACGGCCGGTCATTTCGCGCTGTGGGGGACCTTGGTCGCGCATCTGGTCGAGTTCTTGGTCAAGCGCTCGGTCATGGAAGCTGCCGGCGGGTCGATGACCCATCACTTCATCCAAACCATGATCTACGGTCTCTTCCACTGGAAGCCGCTCGAGGATGCGGCGAACGGCGGAGGTGGCCGCTAGTCGTGCGCCGAGCGGCGCGGACTCGGCATCGGGTCGGATTCTCAGAGAAGGCGAGGTTGCAATGAGCCAGGCGCAGGTCGTTCCGACGGACACCCCCTCGAAGGGACAAGCGGGCGTCGATCCGTATTCGATCCCGCTCGAGAAGATCGACGTCTCCGACTCGGAGTTGTTCGAGACCTATACGCATTGGGGGTACTTCGAGCGGCTTCGCAAAGAAGACCCGGTGCACTACTGCGCCGAGAGCGACTTCGGACCTTATTGGTCGGTGACCCGCTTCAACGACATCCTCACCGTGGAGAAGGATCCGGAAACCTACTCGTCGGCCGGTTCGATCGTCATCGGCGATCCTCTACCGGACTTCTCGCTGTCGCCGGGCTTCATCGCGATGGACGGTCCGCGCCACCTGTCGCACCGGCGCACCGTCCGGCCGGTGGTCGGACCGCGCAACTTGAAGCGTCTCGAGCCCATCATCCGCGAGCGAGTCATCGGAATCCTCGACAGCCTTCCGGTGGGAGAGACCTTCGAATGGGTCGACGCCGTTTCGATCGAGTTGACCACCGCGATGCTGGCGACCCTGTTCGATTTTCCGTACGAGGAGCGGCGCCGCCTGACTCACTGGTCGGACATGGCGACCTCGAGCCCGGCGTTGGTCGGTGCCACCGGCACGACCGAGGAGGAGCGCCAAGCCGCGCTGAGGGAATGCCTGGCTGTATTTCAGGGCTTGTGGGAGGAGCGGGTCGGCAAGCAGAGCGATACGCTCGATCTGATCACGTCGCTTGCGAACGGCGAGGCGACCCAGGATCTCTCGCCGATGGATTACCTCGGTACGCTCGTCCTGCTGATCGTCGGGGGCAACGACACCACCCGCAACTCGATTTCCGGCGGTGTGCTCGCGCTGAACGAGTTCCCGGCGGAGTACGACAAGCTGCGCAACGATGTCGGGCTGATCCCGAACATGGTGTGCGAGATGATCCGTTGGCAGACGCCTCTGGCCCATATGAGGCGCACGGCAACGCGAGACACCGAGCTGGCCGGCAAGTCGATCCGCAAGGGGGACAAGGTGGTGATGTGGTACGTCTCGGCGAACCGGGACGAGTCGGTGATTCCGCGCGCCAACGAGTTCCTGACCGATCGCGACAACGTGCGCGAACACCTGTCCTTTGGGTGGGGCGTCCACTTTTGCGTCGGCAGCCAACTGGCTGAGATGCAGCTCCGTATCCTCTGGGAAGAGATCATGGCTCGCTACAGCATGGTCGAAGTCGTCGGCGAGCCCGTCCGAGTCCGCTCGAACTTCGTCAAAGGTTTCCACCAGCTGCCGGTGCGCCTGCACCCGCTCTAGTGTCCCGAGTCGGAAATTCTGAGACGACATCGGCGAATTCCGTTGTCCGCATGGAGGTTGCGACAGCTCTCCGGGGTTCGACGGCGACCATACTCCGTCGACAGCCTGGTCGAGACGGTTGCTGCAATGACTTCAACGATCCCGCACTCCCGCGGGCGCTTCCTCAATTCACGAACTATCAGGGCTAGCAAGCCCAAAATCCGGCGCCCGTTGCCCGTTCGCTCCGGGCGGACGCTTGTGCCGATCGCGATCGGTTCGCGAATCGGCGGCCACGACGGTCTGGCCTCGGGGGAGCTTTTCGCCCGGCAGCCGACATTTCCCCATTTTCCGAAGGATCGATTCGTCGTACGCTGAAGACGGCGGATGGACGACGGTCAGGACACTTCGGAACGGCAACGGTCGCCACGGCGGTGGTGGCGACGCCTCTTCAACGCTCTGGCGCTCCTTCTCGGCACGGTTCTCGGCGTGTCGATGGTCTTTGAGCTGGAAACCTCCCAGCTTCAATCGCGCATCTTCGCAGACGCCGCGGAGCAGATGGACTACTCTGTCGAGCGCGGACCGAGCAGCGCGGTGCAGTACCCGAGCGGCGGGCCTTTCGACCAACGGCGCGGGTATTCGGCGCTGCCCGAGTTCATCGCGCGGCTAGGCGAACGCGGCATGGTGGTGAGCGAGCAGGCGCGCATGTCGGAAGGACTGCAGCGACTGGTCGGGCTAGGGATCTCTCCGCCGTACCGCGAGCCGAGCGCAGCCGGACTGGTGATTCGCGACACCCGGGGCGAGGGCCTCTATGACGCACGTGGCTGGGAAAGATCGTTTCACCATTTCGACGAGGTGCCGCCGCTGATCGTGGACACCTTGCTCTTCATCGAAAACAAGGAACT
>JANQHZ010000736.1 GCA_028282445.1 Candidatus Binatia bacterium
CCGCTGCGTTTTACCGCCAATCGCTGGTGGACCGCAGGGGCACAGCAGTACTCGATCGGCAACCGGGCGAGCGGCATGGCGCGAATGGTCGCCGCCAGCGCGATCTTCCCCCCACTGCTGCTGCGACGCGGTCGGTACCCCCTGGTCGAGGCCGCGCGACGCATGGTCGGCCGCCGCCAAGTCGAACGGTTGGCATCGGTGGTGCGCGGGACCAGCCCGACCACGGGCGAAATCGAGTCGATCTACGGCGATCGATGGGCCGGACCAAAAGCGCGCGCGACTTTCGACAATCCCGGCGGAGCGACCCACATCGAGCTCGACGGCGAAGTCGTTCTCAGTCATTTCTTCAATTCGCCGCTACGACTCGCGCTGTCGGCAAACGACCACGACCTCGGCGAGCACGAGCTCGCCGAATCGGGACCGTTTCAACTCTCGATCCAGCTCCCCCAGGCGGTCCAACGGGCGCGCGAAGCCGAGATCTCGATAACTTGCGACAAGTCTTTCGTGCCGTGGGAATTGGGCCTGAGCAGCGATCGCCGCGAGCTTGCCTTCATCGTCAATCGACTGGCCTTGGTCTCCCACGACTAGACGTCGCCAGCGGGGGCGGACGGCACCATCAGGTACCCCACCCATCCCTTCGCTACCTGGGTGACCGATGACTTGGTTCCTCCAGGTGAAACGGCCGGGCGGTTCGACAGACCCGGCATTTTCGCCGCCGTCGCCCTGTGGTACAAGGTGCGCGGAGGGGCGGAGTTGATGACTGGACCGACACAAGAGGCAGAAATTCCCTACTGGGACCAGCTCCGTACCCCCAAGCACGCCGGTCCCATCGGGTACGGTCCCGACACCATCGATCGAATCGTCGGCGATCTGCGCGAGCTCGATTTCGACGTAAGAGACTTCGCCATCGACGTTCCAGCCTACCGCGCCTTCGTCGAAAAGGCCGGTTATCGGGAACGCTATCCGGCGTACTACGACTTCAACATACACGAGAAGGCGCTCGAGCATTTCATCGCCGCCACGCTGCTCGAGCTCGACGACACGGACGTCTACATCGACATCGCAAGCGAGGGCTCGCCGACACCCGAAATCTACAATCGCCTATTCGGGTGTCGAACCCTACGCCAGGATCTCGCCTACGAAGCGGGACTGCACGGAGATACCATCGGCGGCGACGCAGCCGACCTTCCTGTACCCGTGCAGTACGCCTCCAAGCTCGGCCTTCACTGCTCCTTCGAACACTTCGAAGAAGACTCCGATTCCCGCTTCGTCGCCGAGACCGCCCGCGTCCTACGCCGCGGCGGCAAAGCTTGCATCGTCCCTCTATATCTATTCGATACCTATGCGATCCAAACCGACCCCGACGTCGCCGTTCCCCAGAATGTCGAATTCGAGTCGGACGCTACGCTCTATGCGGCTCCCTCGTGGGGTAATCGCCACGCGCGCTT
This sequence comes from Candidatus Binatia bacterium, assembly GCA_028282445.1. Lineage (GTDB taxonomy): Bacteria > Desulfobacterota > Binatia > HRBIN30 > CADEER01 > CADEER01. Next base: position 1,449 of record JANQHZ010000736.1, read on the forward strand.
CTACGACCCGCAACACCTGGCGACGCGGGTCAGGCGCCATCTGCACGGTCTCGAGCTGACGATCTACAGGATCGTCAACACCACCGAAGCCCACCCCACTTGTTACGCTCAATTCGCGGCGCTCTTCCGCCAACCTTGAATCGATCGGTCGCGGTCCACCGCCGTTCCCATGCCGCCGACCGCTAGCGTATGCATCCTCTGGGCATGGGCCTTCCTATCTCTCGCCGGCATCGGTAGGGCTGGACGGCGGGCGATCGGTCTCCGCGCCAATCGGCCCGACTTGATCCTGTACGATTTCTGGATCGGCTTCGTCTTGACTCTGGGGCTGCTGCAGCTCTGGAACTTCTTCCTACCCGTCGACGATCGAGCCGCGATGCTGGTTACGGTGATCGCGGCCGTCGGTTGGACAGTCACGCGTGGCGAGACATCCGCGCCGACGACCGTTCTCGAACGCCTCCTCTTGGCGATCGCGATCGCGATCGTGGCGTGGTGGACCGCGCGCTGGAGCCTCGGCCCCATCCGAAACTACGACACCGGTCTGTACCACCTTCCGATGGTGCGCTGGATACAGGAATACGCGCTCGTTCCCGGGCTGGCGAACCTGCATGGGCGCTTGGGTTTCAACAGCTCGTCTTACCTTTACACAGCCTTATTGGATGCCGTCCCATTGGGAGTTCGCGGCGCCCGTCACGCAAACGGCTTGCTCCTTGCGGTCCTGCTCGCCCACTCGCTCTTCGCAGCGATCGCAATCGCGAAGTCGCGCAGCGGTCCCCGAGCCGCCGACCTGTTCATGCTATTTCTGCTCGGCGCTCTGTTGAGCCAGCCAACGGGCAATGCGCTGTCGGGAATGTCCAACGACTTTGCATCGATTGCCCTGGCCCTGATCCTCGCCCGCACCTTCTGGGAGCAGATCGACGCCGGCAACGCACAGAGCGAGCTAACCGGTTTCGTCGTAATCCTCGTCGCCGCCGCCGGCATCGTCGTGAAGCAGAGCCTGGGCATTCTGGCCGCCACGACCGTTCTCGCGTCGCTGCTGCACGCGTATTGGCAACGGGGCCGAGTGCCGCGGTCGACGATCGCAGGGTTGGCGGTCGCTCTTTTCATCGGCGCACTATGGATCGGACGCGGGGTGGTGCTGACCGGATACCCGCTGTTTCCTACGATGGCTTTGCCTGTAGACACAGATTGGCAGACGCCACCGTACGTCGTCCTCAATACGCGATACTGGATCGAGAGCTGGGCACGTGCGCCGGGCCTGCACTGGATCGACGTTCTGGAAAACACCAAGTGGCTCGGTCCCTGGTTCTCCCGCGTCAGCCTCGACCTCCAAACCGAGGCAGCCTCGACACTCGCTGGAGCCGCCCTACTCGCGGGCATCGCCGTCACCTGGCAGCGACCGCCTTGGAACTATGGGCTGTTCTTGTTGCCGACCTTATCGGCACTCGTCGCGTGGTTCGTGACGGCGCCCGACCCGAGGTTCGCAACCGGTCAGATACTGACACTACAGTCCGGGCTCTGGTCGATGGCGCTGGCCTGCGCTTGCGCGAAGCGCCCTCGCCCACTTGCCATCGCGGCGACCGCAGCCGCCGTCTTGCTCGTTGGCGCTTTCGCGGCGCGCCACTCGCACATTGCTCCGCCACCGGTCGCAAGCTGGCGACAGGTGATCCCGAGACCCGAATACGTCCAGCGCCGCGCGCGTGGCGGCTTGCAGGTCTTTCAGCCGACTTCCGGCGACCAATGCTGGGACACCCCGCTCCCATGTACTCCGTACTTCCGGCCGGATTTGGCGACGAGGCGCGGCGATCTGCAAAGTGGCTTCACCCTCGAGCTCGCCCCCGCGTGCGCCGACTGGTGTGAATCCGCAACTGTAAAACCTCCGCTCGACATCGGGGCGTTCGACTGCTTCCACCACTGGCGAACACCCCAATTGAGCGGCGCGATCCGCGCCATGGGTGATATTGGCCATATCGGTCTGCACACACCGACGCCGACCCACGCAGCCCTCAGGCTTCGACCATTGTCGATCGAAGGTGCGGATACCGCATCGCTCGAGATCGTCCTGAACTCGCGCAGCCTCGGCAGCTATTGGCTGAGGAATGGCGTCGAGACCACCATTCCCCTACCTCTAGGTCCGAACTTCAACTCGATCGAGTTGCGACTGCGGGCCGAGAAACCGGCCGGCGCAACGAAGCAAGGGGTCGGCGTCGAATACGATGTCTTCGAGATCGTCGCGGCAAAGGCGGTTGGATGATCGGCTTTCTAAAATTTGTCCTGGTCAGCGCGCCACTGATCGTGAGCACGCGACTCATCCTCGCCAAGGTCCCGACACAATTCCTCTCGGAACGTATCGTTGTCGCGAGCGTGTTGTGCTGGTGTCAGATCGTGTTGGCCGCCCACCTCCTGTCCCTTGCAGGAGAGCTGAATTTCGGCGGCTTCGCACTCCTGCATTGGAGCGTTGCCGTCCTCGCTGCCTTGGTCTCGCCGAAGTCCACACAGCCTGCCTCGCCAAGTAATCGACGTCGGATCCGTGCGTTCCTTCAGGGCGCAACCGGCGACCTTCGGCTACTGTTGCTGATTGTTGCCGCAGCCTATGCGGTGCTGCTCGGAGTGGGCGTCGCGGTTGCGCCAAACAACTACGACGCGATGACCTATCACCTGGCTCGAATCGGGCACTGGATCCAGAACGAATCTCTCGCAAACTACCCGACTCC
>JANQHZ010000145.1 GCA_028282445.1 Candidatus Binatia bacterium
GGCGACCTGCTGGCTTTGCGCCGGCGAGATGTGCGCCAAGACCAATCGGATCGGCGAGGCGCTGGAGTCTCTTCATCGGGCGATCGAGCTCTTTCGCGAACGCAACGACCAGCTCGGCCACGCACACGCGCTGTTCCACAGCGCCGAGGCGATGGCCAAGGTCGACCGCGAGGCGGCCAAGCGGCAGTACGCGGACGCCCGAGGAATCTTCGATCGCATCGATAAGGCTACGAACATCGATCCCGAAACCCGTCCGGCCAACGAGCCGCTCCCCGATCGTTCGAAAGATCTCCGCCGCACCGAGCCGTGGCGAATGGCGAGGTTGTGCGCGGCGCAGCTCACCGAGGTCGACTTCGCGCCGATCGTCGATGACGGCAAGACGAGAGCGCGACGGGCCGATGCACCGCCCAACCGAACGCCGATGATCGCCGCCGGCGCCGTTGCGGTGTTGGTGGTGGGTGGCGCTTTGCTGTTCCGTCCGGCCGAAGAGCCGCCCGCGCCAGAACCCGTGTCCCAGCCGATCGCGCGCTCGGCGAAGCCAGCGGTTCCCAAACCGATCGCGCGCGCCAACGCCCTGGGCAAGCGCGCCGACGAGCTTCTCGCGAGTGGCGATGTCGAGGGGGCCGTGACGGCACTGCAGCAATCGCTCGACATCTATCGCCGCGCCAACGACGCAAGCGGGCAGGGGGCCGCGCTGCTCGCCCTTGCCGGCATCGAGGAACGCGCCGGTAATACTCTCAACGCACGAGAGATGTACGAAGAGGCGTTCGAACGCTTTGGGCAGGAGGCGGCGATCGACGGCCAAGCGAGTGCGGCAAAAGCGATCACCGAGATCGACGAGGCGACCGACAACGTCGACGAGTTGGAGAACAGCTACGCGCGACAAGCCGAGATCTGTGAGGCGACCGGCGACCAGGACGGGCAGGCGTACGCCTTGGACAAGCTGGTTGCGCTGCGTATGGAGCGCGGCGAGCTCGACGAAGCGCACGCCCTGTTGATGAAGCTCCTCCCGGCGCGAGAGAGAGCCAACGACAACCTTGGGGTCGCGCTTGCGTTGGAACGCTTGGGTGCGGTCGAGATCCGCACCGGCATTCGGAATTCGACCCGCGCCAAGCTCGAGCGCGCGTACACGCTCTACCGCGAGAATGACGACGTCCTGGGTCAGGCGCGTACTTTGATCGCGCTGGGCGATCTCGACATGGCCAATGAGCAGCCTTGGCAAGCGCGCGCGACGTTCCGCCAGGTGCTGGGTCTATTGGACGATCAAAGCGACGCGGCGACGCAGCGCAGTGCGCTGGTCAAGCTGGCGACCGCCGAGAGCTCGCTCGGTCAGGGCAAACGCGCCGACGAGCTGTTCGAAGAAGCGCTCCAAACCTGCGAGACGACGGGCGGCGATCGCTGCAGGCAGCAGATTCGCGAGCACATCGGAAAAGTGAAGGCTCGCGAACAGCTGTAGGAATACGGTTCGAGGTCGTCACCGAGACCCTGCGTCAGGACGCCGCGGGCTTCGCGACGTGCTCGACAAACCCTTCTACGACCCCGACATGGTCGCGCGCATCAAGCTTCACT
>JANQHZ010000193.1 GCA_028282445.1 Candidatus Binatia bacterium
CGACGACGAGGCCGGTGGTGGAACGATCACGTTCACCTTCGCACAGCCGTCGTCCGTCGTTTCGCTCGACCTGCTCGACATCGAGGAGGCGGGAGGCACCGTTACCACCAAGGCCGCGGGTGGCAGCGTGATCAGCGCGACCGCCATGGCGTCGCTAGGTGACAATTCGTTTCAGACGCTGACCATCGAAGACAACGGGGTGTCGAGCGTCGAGGTCGAGTTCGTCGCCAGCGGTGGCTTGGTGAAAGTGGTGTACTGCCCGCCGCTGCCGACCAGCACGCCGACGCCGACGGACACGTTCACGAATACGCCTACCAACACGGCGACGCCGACCGATACGTTCACGAATACGCCGACCAACACGGCGACGCCGACTGATACGTTCACCAATACTCCGACCGAGACGCCGACCGCGACCGGTACGTTCACCAACACGCCGACCAGTACGGCGACGGCGACCGATACGTTCACCAACACGCCGACCAGCACGCCGACGGTGGCCGATACCTTCACCAATACGCCTACGAGCACTTCGACGGCGATCGATACGTTCACCAGCACCCCAACCGTTGCGGTTACCTCGACCGCGACCGCGACCGGGACTGCCACCACGGCGCCGACCGAGACGCCGACGCCGACCGTCGTGGACACGGCGACGGCGACAGCAACCGCGACGACGGTTCCCTCGCTGTGTGGCGACGGTACGGTCGATGCCGGCGAACAATGCGACGACGGCAATGCCTACGATTACGACGGGTGCGACAACGATTGCTCGTTTTCGACCGAGTGTGGGTTCTCTCACGGCGGCGTGGCTCTCGAGGTTTTCGTAAACGACGTCACCTCGAACGACGGTGCCGGCGCCCCTTCCGGATGTGCGAGTGCGGCGTTTTCGACCATCCAGTCCGCGATCCTGTCTGGGACGGTCAGCGACGGAGATATCGTCTCTGTCTGTCCGGGCGCCTATGCGGAGTCGGTGGTGATTTCCAAGGAGGTCACGATTCGCGCCACCGGCGGCCCGACGGTGACCACGGTCACCTCTCCCGGCGTTGCTTTCGACGTCCGGCGTAGCGCCGTCCGGATCGAAGGCTTCACGATCGACGCAGTCGCTACGGGGGTCACGGCGACGACGATCTGTCCGATCGGCTCGGCCGCTTGCGCGGTGCCAGGGCGGGGATCCAACGTCGCCGTGTCCGGCAACGTCATCGACGGGGCGGTGCTCGGTGTCGGCTGGAATCGCCGGATCGACTGCGCGACGGTCGAGCTCCACTCGATGACCGGCAACGCGGTCCACATCGATTTGGAGCAGCTCGAGGGCGCTCCTGCGGTCGCGGTGTCGATCTCGAGCAACGTCGTGTCCGGCGGCGGCAGCGGCGGAGTCGCGGTGCGAGCCGCTGCGAACCGCCCGAAGATCGTCGGCAACACGATCGATGGCGCCTCGGCCACGGGCGTTTCGGTGGCGGATGTCCCGGCCGGAACGATGATCGCGGAGAATAACATCCGCTCGAGCGGCGGTGACGGAATCCTCGTGCTGGCGGGGGCTTCGGGTGTTCGCATCGTGCAGAACAATATCGAGGGCAACGCCGTCGGCCTGCGCAACCAGGCGCCGGGCGGTGTGGTCGATGCGACTCTCAACTGGTGGGGGTCGCAGACCGGGCCGTATCACCTCACCGACCGCCCCTCCGCGGTCGGGGACGAGATCATCGAGGACGGTGGCGTCGATACCACGTTCATCGAGTTTCTCTGCGCCCCGGCACCGGGAGGCTTCCCGAGCGAAAACGGCGAGTGCACCGACGGGGAAATCACCGAGATCGACTTCGTCGCCTTTGGTCGAGAGCCGGACGTCTCGCCCAACGGTCGCTTCGTGACCTTCGTTTCGGACAAGGACCTGAACGGCGACCAGAGGCTGAGTGTCGACAATGCCGACGGTGGTGACGAGATTTTCCGTCTCAACCGCCGGCCGGGGCGGCAGGGGGATTCCTTCTGTCTGGGTGGCTTGAACCCCGGCCTACTCTGTACCAGGCAGAAGGACTGCGTTGGCGATGTGTCGCAGGACCCGATCGTCAACGACGGTGTTTGCGTGCTGTTGACGCAGCTCACCAACGAACCGGCCGGCACGCCGGTCGCGCAAGCTCCGCGACCGACCCGCCGCGGCGATGTCTTTTTCTCGACCAACGCGGACCTGCTGGGCGGCAACGGTGACGGGTCGCTCGAAATACACTCGTGGATCCGGCGCGATTTCCGCAGAACGTCGCCCAGCGACCCGAACTCGGTCGTGAATCAAGTGACCGACTCCGGCGCTGGAGTCGACTCCGAGAGCCCCGAGCCCGACCGCGGCGGGCGACGAGTCGTGATGCAATCGTCGGCCGACCCGCTCGGAACCAACGGCGACGGCAACCCCGAGATCTTTCATTACGACAGCCGTAAGGCCGTGTGGACGCAGATCACGGACTCGGTCTCGGTCGACAACCTGCGGCCGTCGACGCACACCGGGCGCCAGGTCGTGTTCGACTCGACCGGGGACTACGCGGGCAACAACGCCGACGGCAACCGGGAGGTATTCCTCGCGACCTTCAAGCGGCGGCAATGGATCTTCGCCCAGATCACCGACACCGTCGGCGTCGAGAATCGTGCCGGACACCTCGCCAAACGCGGCAAGATCATCGCCTTTTCGTCGACTGCCGACATCGTTCCGGGGCAAAACCCCGACGGCAATCGCGAGATCTTCGCGTGGGAGCGGGGCGTCGTAGAGCAGATCACCTCGACCACCGTCGGGGAGAACGTAAAGCCCTACATCAACCCGCGCGGGCGCTTCCTGGTGTTCGAGTCGACGTCCGATGTCGAAGACGGCGGCACCGGCGACACCCTGACCAATCGCAGGGTTCACCTGTTCGATCGTAAACGCGGGACAACATTGCTGATTTCGCGATCCTTTTTTGGGGACAACTATTCTCCGCGAATCAGCAACGGGCGCTTTGTGGTCTGGGAATCCACCGCCGATCTGACCGGGAGCAATCCGGCCGGCGAGCCGGCGATCTACCTTTTCGATCGCCGCAAAGACGATTGACGGAGGGCGAGTGTCCCCGCGCTTGGGTTGGGTGAGATCGCAATTCGTTTGATTTCGCATCGGGTTTGAAGGAGGTTCGGCTCTGAACATCGACATTGAAGGCAGCGCTTCCGGGGGGAACGATGTCACGAGTTGAATTTGGTCTGAGCGAGCGACCGGTAGGCGCTGGAGCGCTCGCGATTGGGCTGCGCTTGGCGCTCGCCTGTTGCGCGCTCGTTTTGAGTGTGGCCCCGTCGCACGCGACGCACTTCCGTTTTTCGCACGTGACCTGGGTGCCTCGCCCCGAAGTTGACGCCAATGCGATTGACTTCACGGTCCAGGCGGCATGGCGGCGCTCCGCCTTTCGCACCGGCAACGACCGCTGCATCGACCCCCAAACCCTCAACGAAGTCGACTGTACCGGGCCGGACGGCTTCGCCGGCGTCGGCGATGTCATTCACGAGCGTCAAGGCAACTCGCGCTTCGATCCGGGCGACGCCAGTGGCCTGATCGGCGGGCCCGGCTCGCTGGATCAAGCTCTGCTGTTTCTCATTTCGTCCGTCGACGTCGCGAACGACTGGTTGTTCGGCACGGCGCTCGATCCGGCCAGTTTGCCGACCGCTGCACCGACGCTCGATACCGCCATCACGCACGTCTACGCCGCGCCGGGAGATTTGACCGCGCACCTGACCGATTGCTGTCGCCTCAGCGAGTGCCGGGCGCCCAATGCGCACATGAACAATCCCGACGCGACCTACCGCACGGAGACCCGCGTCAACGTAGGCGCCGGAAAGAGCTCGCCGGTGTCGAACCTCCCGCCGATCGTGCTGTGCCCGGATGCGGGACTGTGCGAGTTCTCGATTCCCGTATCGGACGACGATCTCGATCCGGTGACCTTCCGTCTCGCGACCGAGAACGAGTCGGGACTGGAGACCCAGCCGGGCGCACCCCAGTGCCCGAATCCCGCGACCATCGATCCCGACACGGGCCTGTACTCCTGGGATACGACTGGTTGCCGACTCGCCGGCGACCCCGGTCCCGAGCCGCCGGACGGCGGCTGCGGCGATTCGAGCCTGAACACACTGTACTCATCCCAGGTGATGATCGAGGAACCCGCGGGCGGCAGCCGCGTCGCGGTCGACTTCCTGATCCATCTGGTCTCGTCCTGTGTGATCGGCAACGCCGACCCTGTATTTGACGAGCCGACGCCGGCTTGCGGGTCGACGATTTCGACCAACCCGGGCAGTCCGGTCTCTTTTTCGGTCGAAGTGTCGGACGCCGACGCGGGGGGTAGTGTCGAGCTCAACGCGACCGGTTTGCCAAGCGGAGCGGGGATGTCTCCCAGTTTGCCGGTGTCCGGTCAGCCGGCGAGTAGCG
>JANQHZ010000210.1 GCA_028282445.1 Candidatus Binatia bacterium
CCAACGTCGCCAACGAGGACCGGGTCGTCACCTTCGAGAACTTGCTTGGCTAGCACTACTTCGCGGGCGAGATCGCGATCGGAGTCCGCAAGACCATGCCGTCGAGTCGTGCGCTTCGGATGTCAACGCTTTCAAAACCCCGCTCCGGTCGACCTGACGAAGCGACCGCCCCTCACCGCAGCGGGCCCATCGGTATCGGTTCGGCACAACTCAACGGCTCCACACGCGGAGGGGTATAGGTTAGACCTCTCAAGGAAGCCGCGGTGTGGTCGGCCATCGCGTTGACGATGTCGATCGTCGCCAGGGTCAGCGGCACGAGACTCGGTCGATGAACCTTGTCGAGAGTGTCGGACTCGTCGAAGAGATACCAAGGCGCCGTGAGGAAACTCACGATCGGGGAATGAGGATGGAAGAAAGCGGCGTCCGTCGGCGGGTTCGTGCTCCCGGGGGGAAAGCCTTCCGGCGGCATAATGAACGAGCGCTTCAGGCCGTGCTCGCAGATCGCGTCGGCCACCGCCTGCTCGAGCGGAGCGATGTGGCTGGTGAACCACCAACGCGGCTCGGGCTCGTCTGTCACGACAACCTCCCCCTCGATATTCTCGGCAACGCTCGCCGCGTGCTCGAGGTGAATCTCGACGACGAGGTCGTTCTCGACGAAGTCACGCCTGGTGCCGACGAAGTGCAGCAGACCGGCGCCCCCCGACATGTGACCTCCGTTTAGGAGAAACATCAGATTGTGCGGTCGTTGCTCGCGCGGGACCTGCGCCCAGTACTGCGCTTGCGCCAACACCAGTGCGATGCCGGAGGCGTCTTCCACGGCCGACGACCAGGGACCATCGTGGTGCGAACCGATCACGATCCACTCATCCGAATTGCCCGGCAGCGTTGCGGTCACGTTGTGTGAGCCGACCGTCTCCAAGCTGCGCTCGAGCACCAGGCGCGCGCGCGTCGCACCCCCGTCGATCAGCTCGACCAGCCGGTCGCCATTGGAGGAGCTGATCCAAAGCCCCGGAATCGGACGCTCCCGCCCGTCGTACGGCACGTAGTAGCGGTCGGTGTCCACGGGAAAGCCGCGCAAGATCCCGATGTAGGCGCTCGCTCCGGCCTCGATCGAAGGCTCCATCGCTTCCGAGAAACCGGCGCTGAACGGCAGGATCTGGATCAGCTGATCGAGCTCGTCGAGCGGATCATACCACCAACTCGCGAACAGAGGGCCAACGGCGGCCTGCGGCAGCTCGATCATCGCGTTCTCGGAGACGACGAGCTTGCCGGCCAGATCGACTTCGCCCTCGCCGTCCCAAAAGGTCAGCTCGCCCTCCAACGCGTCGACGTCGGCGGAAAACGGGATCGGATAACCCGCGATCGACGTAACGTCGCCCGGATCGTCTTCACTCCAGACTTCCAACGACCACTGCAGAGGCTGCCAGCGCTCAACCTCGATCGGGTCCAGGGTGACATTCTCCAAGCCCATCTCGCGGAAAACCTCCGCCGACCACCGTTCGGCCCAATCGTCGGCTGCGTACCCAGGACGGCGAATCCCCTGCGCGAAGACCTCCTCGATCCAGCCGACCATGGTCTCTGTCGAGGGGACCATCGCCGGCGTCGCGCCGACGTCATCGTCGTCCGCGCATCCCGCAAGCCCGCCCCACCAAAAGGAACACACCAACAACGCGGCAAGCGCTGGGCTGGTAAGAGCCCGGGGCCGAGACCAAGCGACACCACCAGCGGACCCGCCGGATAGTGGCTCCGAGTCCGGGTTTTCCCTTACTCGCCGCTTCAACTCTCGAACGCCCACCACCATGCCGCCACACTAGCACCAAAGAACAAGAGGCCTGAACCGCGGAGACACAGAGAAATCAGGGGTCTGGGCAATCACCTCCGATGCCCTGAAACCCATGGCGGCTGAGCTTGGGCGAAATCCAGAAGAGACCGATCTAATCGCCGTCATCTCCGTGTCTCAGTGCCTCCGTGGTGAGAAGGGAACCGGCCGCGCGGAGAACACCGCTGACCTCGAGGCTTCCGGTCTGCAACGGGCGGCTTTCGCCCTTTCTACTGGGCGCTCTCGCCTGCTCCCACCCTGGACAATCGGCAAGCATGCGACTGTAATCCCAAGGCGATGCGTAAATGGGCGGCCAAGTTCCGAGTGTTCATCGCATTCGCGCTTGTGGGGTTGCTGGGATGCGTCCCGAGTCCGGGACCGGTCCGACTGGCCGCGGTCGACGGGCGGTTGATCGACCGGGAGAGCCGGCACCCGATCGCGGGCGCGCAGGTCTTCCAAGTCTATCGCGGAGCGGGCGCGCCGGGAGCGGATCCACACGTCTACCACGCGCGCTGGACGCAAACCGACGAGCGAGGAGCCTTCGTGTTCGCGACGCAGATCGCCCCCAGCGCACGCATGTGGCTCCTCAAGACCTACGGCCCGCGCTACGACTTCTATCGCGGCGACTACGGATTCGTGCGCGGCCCGACGACGGATGCCGTCGACGTCGAGCTGGAGGGATCGCTCGAGCAAGCGGAACAACGCCTCATGGACCTGCAGGTGTTTTGCGACAGCTCGACCGCAGACGATCCGGCAAGTGTTCGGCTGCGCGAGATCGCGTGCACACACGCACAGCGGAAGTAGCACGAGCGCCGACGCGCGATTTTCTCCTTGACACGCCGGAAGTATCTTCGATACAGCGACTGGCAATGTCGGCCGTTCATCGAACGGCCAGGGGAGGGTC
>JANQHZ010000272.1 GCA_028282445.1 Candidatus Binatia bacterium
GATGCAATCACTTCCGGCGTACCCTCTTCAAGAATCGCTCCATCAGCGAGGATATACGCTCTATCGCAGATTCCAAGCGTTTCCCTCACGTTGTGATCGGTGATCAGCACGCCGATGCCCCGATTCCGCAATTGTCCAATGATTGCTTGGATATCCAGCACCGCGATCGGGTCGATTCCGGCGAAGGGTTCGTCCAGCAGAATGAAGGACGGCGATGTCACCAGGGCTCGGGTAATCTCGAGGCGGCGGCGTTCTCCTCCCGAAAGGGTATATGCGCGACTCTTTGCGAGATGCGCAATGCTGAGCTCCTCGAGCAGGCTCTCCAGCTTCTCGGCTCGTTCTTCGTGGCTGAGCGGCAGGGTTTCGAGTACCGCCAATAGGTTTTCCTGAACGGTAAGCTTCCGGAAGACCGACGGTTCCTGCGGCAAATAGCTCACCCCGAGGCGCGCCCTCTGGTACATCGGCTCGATCGTGATGTCCCGATCGCCGAGAAACACGGCGCCACGATCGGGGCGCAACAGCCCAACCATGACGTAGAAGGTCGTGGTCTTGCCGGCCCCGTTGGGCCCGAGCAGGCCAACCACCTCGCCGGCGCCGACGCCGAGCGAGAGAGTGTTCAGGATCTGGCGGCCGCCGAGGCTCTTGACCAGCCCCTCGGCGCGGAGCGTGTGTTTGGGCGCTCCGTTGGAATCACCGGCCATCGTCCGGAGCTTTCGACAACGTCGTCGAGTCGGACTCCTCGGAATCCCCGGAAGGAAACAACACGGCGCGCACTCGCTTCGTCTCGCCTCCTTCGACCACGCTCCGTTGCTCGTCGATGTAGACCACGATTTTCTCGCCGGCCACTTCGTTGGGACCGTCGCGCAGAACCGCGTCTTCGCTCAAGGTGACGGTCTGCTCTGCATTGTCGAATACGGCCCGACCGCCGGTGGCGACCCGCGTCCCGCTGACGATCCTGACGTTGCCACGGGCGACGATCTCCCGCGGCCGACCGAGGTCTTCGGTGTCCAGCAATAGTCGCAACTCGTCGCTGTTCAGGGATATGTCGGCTTGGGTGACAGTCACCCCGCCGCGGTAGGTGAGCTCCCCGGTGCGGTACTCGAATTCGAGGGTCGCAGCTTCGATCTCGACGGGTCCGCGGTCGGCCGACAACGAGAAGCTCTCGAGCAACCCATCTCCCGCCAGCATCGAATCGGCGCCGGCGGGCGGGACGTCTTCGGCCGACACGGTGGCGATCAGACCGAGCAACGCAAGCGCGGGGGCCAGGCTTCGCCGAATGGAATTTCGAGTGATCACGATCTTCGACCTCAGCCCTGCGGCCACAGCGTCATGCGGACCTTTTTGCTCACCCGCAGGGTCTGTTGCTCGAGGTCGACCTCCAAACTCTCTCCGTCGAACTCTAGCTGCGTTCCCTTCAGGTGAAACGATTCCGGAGCGTGAATGCTGTCGGTGGCAGCTTCGTAATAAGCCATTTCGGTTTTCAGCGCGTAATCGTCGAGCTGCACGTCGATCTCACCTTCGACTTCGACTCGTTCGAGGTCCGTGCCTTCGAGGATGACCTTACCACTACGTCCGCGCATCGCGACCGTGCGACCTTTTTCGAAGAAGACTGAAACCACCGGACCCTCCACAGACACCACACCATCGTCTTCGAAATACCGGGCCTCCTTCGCCGACACCTCCCAGACCTTTCGACCGTCGTCGATCTTGACCCGGTGAAAATCCTGGATTCGTTGAGCTACGTCGGGAAGGAGCTCGATCACCTCGAGCGCCAACTCCACCTTGCGTTGCTCCCAGTAACTGCGTGCGAGCAACCCCGCCCCGATCATCAAGACGAAGACCAGAATGCCCACGACCAATCGTCGAAGTTGTCTTCTCATGAGACCGCGCCGTTCGAGAACGCTACCACCGGGTCCCCATCGAGTAAAGGAACGCCGAAACGAGCCGTAGGGGACCACTTGGAAGCCATCCAATCGCCGACGAGACCAGCCGTGCGCCACCCGAGCATCGGTCGCCGACCACAGCCGACCTGCTTGGCTTCGCCGCGCCCGCCGATTCTGCTACGAGAGTTTCGATGCTGACTCACCGTGTCTCTCCCGCCGCGACTCGCCTCGGGACGTCGTGAACGGCTCACGCACCCTCGCCTGGCTGGTCCACGCCTACACCGCCGCTGGTGCGGCGTTCGGCTTGCTCGCGATGGCGGCGGCGGTAGCCGGCGACATTCGAAGTGC
>JANQHZ010000302.1 GCA_028282445.1 Candidatus Binatia bacterium
TGGTCGGGAAGGCGACTCGTCGAGTCGGCCTGCTACGGGATTCGCGTCTACCAACGCGGGACGTATCTGTTCAATCACGTCGACCGAACGGATACGCACATCATCAGCTCCACGATCTGCGTCGACCATCGCCTGACGGAACGCTGGCCGATCTACGTCGAGGACGTCGACGGCAACCCCCATCAAGTCGACCTCGACCCGGGCGACATGCTGTTCTACGAAGGCGCCCGTCTCAAACACGGCCGCGCCTACCCGCTGCGCGGCGACTACTACGCGTCGATCTTCGTGCACTACCGTCCGGCATAGTCGCGAGACGGAGCAACGTTGTCTGTCGCGACTCACTCGCCCTCACTGCGGAGGGTGACCATCCTCGGAGCCTACGGCACCGGCACCAACTGGGCGAAACGGACACTGCGGGAGTCGGGCGTCGCCATCTACGAAAAGGCCGGCGTCGATCGATCGACTGGAGAACTGAAACGACACTTCTTCAAACACTACGTCGTCGAAGCCGACACGATCTCGATCCTGCGGCCTCCGACCGACGTGTTCTTCGTCTGCCTCGTCAAGTCGCCGCTCTTCTGGATCTCGAGCCTGCATCGCATGCTGGCCGCCAATCTCGTCCCGGGGGCGATGCGGACCCATCGCAGCCTCTCCTTGTCGGAGCTGATCCGAGCCCCGGGGAGAATGGTCAGCGCGCGAAGAGAGCTCGGCGACAAAACCGGCATCGAGACCGCCACCGTCCCGGAGCTCTGGAACCTCTATGCCCTCGGGTACACTCGGCACTTGCCTCGAGAGCGCACCCTCGTCCTGCCCTACGAACAGGCCGTGCGCAATCCGCGCCCCGCATTCGAGGACATTCTGGGCCGAGTGGGGGTCGCCGGATCATCCCTCGTCGTCCACTCGAAACGCCGTATGGGTACCGGACACGGCCTACACGACGCCCAGCGATACTACGGCAACGACGCCAACCGACTCGAACCCTTTTCGGACTCCGACATCGCGTTCGTCGACCAGAGAACCGACGCGACACTGTTGACGGAGCTCGGCTACCGTCTCGATGGTTCGATTTGACCCTCCGGCCACACAGACCGCTTCCAGGCACCGGCGCGCGGGGTTGCGACGAGACGGGTCGCACTGAACGGACCGCCCCCAACTTGCCGGGCCGCATCCGACTCGATTAGAAAGACCGGACCGTGCGATATTTGCGCTACACGAACTACCAGTCGGGAGAATCGGGGCTCAGCAACGGCATCATGTCGATCGAGGTCGGCGCCGTTCTGGCATTCCTCACCAACCGCTTTCTCCTGCTGGAAGGAAACCGCTCACCCCCCGCGAACGTCGTTAGCTACGGCGACCGCGTCGACAACAGCGTCCCCAGCCGTGTCACCGACTTGATCGACATTCCGGTCGCTTGGAGCAACGTAGAGGACATCGACACATCCTCGCTGGCCAGCGCCGAGCTGAGCGACAAGCATCTCGGTTCGTCGGTATTCTACCTGCCCGGGACCGTCGACCCACAGTCTCTCGACGCTCAGAGCTTCGCCAACGGGCGCGAGAACTGGCTGAGCGCCACCGGCCGCTTCGAGGACGTGCCCGTCCTGTCCGTATCCGAAGACCGGGACTGCGAGAATCCACGCCTCAATCTCACGTACTACTCCTACTTCTTCTACCTCGACGCGCAGACCAGGCGGTCGGTCTATCAGATGCTGACCCGCATGCAGGCAAAGCGGGAGCTCGCCGAGCTGGCGAGCAAGGTCGCGGGGGACATCGGATCCTTCAACGCGGTCCACCTGCGGCGCGGTGATTTCAAGGTCACCTACGGCGTGACGACGCTCGACCGCCAACCCTGGGAAGCCATCGAGGCGCTCGACAACCACTTCAACCGCGACGATACGCTGGTCATCGTCACCGACGAACGGAGCGACCCCTTCTTCGACGAGATCAAGGCGGCCTACCCGCACCACATCTTCATCGACCACCACATCCTCGACGAATACAGGTCCGACTTCGACGCTCTCCCTCACCGCGACAGCATCGCGCTGGCCTATCTTTCTCAGCTGGTCGCCGCCGACTCGCAGGATTTCATCGGCTCCATGACCAGTACCTTCACCGCGATCATCCAGCGCTACCGCGGCAACCGCGGCAAGCGAGAGCCGTTCAAGTTTCTCTGGAACGAGCTCCCCGACCAGGGCGACCGCCTCGAACGCGGCCGGCATCCCGTGAGCGAGTGCATTCCGCTCGACCACGGAGTGATGATCGAGGAGTCGAGCGGCCCGTACTCGTGGAACCGTTACAGCTCTCGCATCGCGGCAAACTGGATGCGGGAGTGGCCCGAAGCATTTCTCACCGACGAGGCACTCGAGTCCGGAAGCGTCGAAAAGAACCCCGCCCCGGCAGCTCGCTCGCTGGTGCAGCTTCGCCCACAGAGCTCCGAGATCCTGGTCGAGTTCGAAGGCCTCGGTATCCAGCTGAGCTGTCACGTTCCACGCATCACCACTCGGCTGTGCGAGGCCTTCGGCGTGCGGGCCGGGAACGACAAAGCCAGGAACGTAATCAGCCGGATGCGGATCGATGAGCAGGACAAAGAGTTCGCGCTCGAGACCGACGGCCGCGAGGTCGTTGGCGCCAAGTCCTTCGAAGCCCTGGCAAGAGAGATCAAGCGGGAAATCGTCACCGTGCTGGCTCTTGCACGGCGCCGACACGTGTGGCTGAACGGCTTCTCCTTTCTGCGCTCCGGACGGGCCGTCGTCATCGTCGGAGACCTTGGAAGCGAAGCGGACTGGCTGCCTGACGGGATGTGTGGGCACGGTTGGGAGCTGTTGTGGGACGACGTGGTTCCAATCCGGGTCGACGACCTGACCGTGACGCCCTTCGGCCGCAGCACCTGGCCCAAGGGAGCGGCCCTGCGGATCGATCGCCACCCCTACCCTCTGGCCGGGTTGATCGTCGCCAATCGGCAACTCCATCGCCGCGATGAGATCTCCGTGCTCTCCCCGTCGGTCGGTGTCGCCGAGCTGATCGGGGCCTGCGTCGACTTTCCGATCGACCGCATCCGCGCCGTCGAGCGCCTGTGCAGTCTGGTCGAGAAGCGTAGCGTGGGACTGCTATCCTACAGCGAGTCGCAACGCGGCGCGGCGACGCTGACCGAGCCGTTCGTCCAAGCAGAACGCGATGCTTACGAGCAACGCAACCAGCCTGCGCCGGCGCCCTCGCTCAATCCTCCTCCCCCGGCGCCGACCGAAAAACGCAGCAGAAAGAAGAAGGCCGCTGCCAAAACGACCGTCCGCAAGTCCGCCCAAAAAAAGAAGACTGGGACACGCAAGACCCAGGGCCGTAAGAGAACCGTATGAGCGAGGAAACTCCAGCAACCAGGGTCATCGACCTCCGCATTCGCACCATCGGAGGCCACGAATACGTACTCCCGCTACCCGAGGATCGCCCCGAGCTGCGCCAGCTCTTCACGGCGTTCGTAAACCGTGCGGCGATGGCCTCGCAGGGCAAGCCCAACCTGGTAGAGCTTCCGCTCGAGGGCGGCGAAGCCGCGTGCACCATCGCCGTCGACCAGATCGTCTCGATCGAATCCTCTCCTCCGGTCCTGTTGCAGCTCGAGCAGCCGGTCGAGGCGGCCGCCGCGCAACCGGCCGCCCAACAGCCGGTCGAGCATGCACCGGCACCCACACTGCGCCGGCCAGAGGTGGTCGTCATCGACGACTTTCTCGGCGTCGACGAGAATACCGACATGGTCGCTTACGCCCTTCGCGAGCGAGATCGCTTCGAGCCGGGGACGGTCGAGGGCAAAGCGCACCCGGCCCGGCACAACTCCGTGGTGATGAACTTCACCCACTCCGCCCACTCCAACCTGCTGGTGAACCGACTGCTGATCTGGTTCCCGACGGTCGCCCGGGCACTCGGGCACGAGGCTTTCCCCCTCAAGGCCATCGAATCGCAGCTGACAGCCAGCAACGACGGCGACTTCTACGGCGCTCACATGGACACCGACGGCTCGAAACCGGACGATCGCGTCATCGCCTGCGTCTACTATTTCTTCCGCGAGCCACGGGGATTTTCGGGCGGTGACCTCAGAGTGTACGACACTCTCGACTACGGCGGCGAGATCCGGCGCGCCGAGAGCTTTCAGTCCATCCAGCCGGTCAACAACCGGCTGGTGGCGTTCACCGCCCGCACCTTCCACGAGCTGCGTCCGATACGCTGCCCCTCGAAAGCCTTCGAAGACAGCCGCTTCGCCATGACCAACTGGATTCACCGCGCCGACAATCCCGATCCGGCAGCTCGCTTCGGATGGGGCCATTTCCACGCCGGCACCATTCCTCGAGCGTTCCAGGGATGGAGCTCGCTGCGATGATCTACACCGTCTTCACCAGGCCGTCCGACCCATCGCGACAGTGGCATGCCGACCTGTTGGAGAGCTCGTGGCAGCGCGCACAACAGCCGGGCGAGCTGGTCCGGCTGACCCCGACCGCCGCGGGCGGCTCGGCACCGGCGCACGACAAGGCAACCGTCGTTCCGACCCTGGCCTGGAATCCGCATCCCTATACCGGAGACCAGTACGAAGGCTACGACATGCCGGCATCCCTTTTGGAGTGGCTGTTCCGAACCGGCGTCGAGGGGACGGTCCTGATCCTCGACTCGCGGAGTATCCTGACCAAAGCGATTACCGACGAAGTCGAACCAGGCACGGCCGTGGCGACTCCGTGGCCGGAATTCCCAAGCGGAGAGGGCCCATTCGGTCTGGCCATGAGCTACAAGTTCGTAGAGTGCTACTGTGTCAATCGCACACTGGCTCTCGCTCCCGTCCAGCCCCCACTCCTGATGCACAGCAGCGACCTCCGCAAGATCGCGCCGCGCTGGGCCGAGCTCACCGCGTTGATCCGCGCCGACGGACAAGACACCCACGGCAAGCCGGCCGATGCCGACCGCCTGGCGTATTGTATCGCAGCGGCGGAGTATCGCGTGCGCCACGACGCCCGAGCGCTCGGCACCGACACCTCGGATGAGAGCACGGATGCGCCGGTGATCGGATATCGACGACCCGTCGAGTCGCCGCGCGGTGAGATCGTGTGGGACGATCACACCTACGAACCGTGGAGCGAAGTCTACCCGGAAAAGGCCGCGCCCGGCGCGGGGCGGGTGCTGCTGTCACACCTCAACGAAATGGCGACGCGCATTCAGTCGGGCGCCGATCTGGCCGCAAAACGCCCGTTGCGCAAAGGCGGCGTCCGCGAAGCACGGGTGCTGGATGAAACGCAGCTGGAAGTGCCCGGATACCGGGACTTCGTGACGCTCAACGCTTCCGCGGCGGCAATCTGGGACCTCTGCGACGGCGAGCGCAACCTCGCCGGAATCGTCGAGGAGCTCGAACGCCGCTTCGATGCACCGACCGAAACACTCCGTGACGCCGTCCGCTCCACCGCCCGCGAGCTGGTCGCCGCCGGCGCCATCGAGCTGGAGGAATCGGTTTAATGGCAGTTTCCGCCTCGGAGAGGCCGAAGATCTTCGTGTCGATCGCGTCCTATCGCGACCGATTCCTGCCCTTCACGATCGACTCGGTGCTGCGGCAAGCGAAACATCCACAGCGACTGACCTTCGGTATCTGTTGGCAAGCCGACGACACCGAGAATCTGGACGATTACCTCGACGACCCTCGCTTTCGAATCCGCAAGTACCCGTACTACGCCAGCCTGGGATACGGCTGGGCCCGCGCCGAGATCCAGAAGCTCTACGCCGGGGAAGAGTACCACCTGCTGATCGACTCGCACACCTATCTCGCTGAGGGCTGGGACGAGAATCTGATCGCGCAACTCGAGAGCAAGCCGGGGGAGAAGCCGCTCCTCACGACCAGCTCACCGCCGTTCACTTTCGACGCGGACGGCCGGGTGGTGATCCCGTGGCAGGATACCGACCGAGACGGCGTGCCACTGATGAAGTGCGAGCGACTCCTGCCGGCGGGTTGGATCGATATTCAGATGTCGGACCGGCGCAAGTCCGAAGAGCACGAGCGCACCGGTCTGGTTTGCTGCAACTTCGTATTCACGCACGGACATTGGATCCGCGAGGTGCCCGAAGATCCGGCGATGATCAACGCCGGACACGAGTCGGCGCTTTCGGTGCGAACATTCACGCACGGCTACGACATCTACTTACCCAACGAGCTACAGGTTTGGCACCTCGATTACGGCAACTACCCCGACGGCAAACGCAACAAGGTGTGGGAAGCCAAGTCGGACTCGTGGCAGGCCGACGGCACCCGGAATATGCTGCGGCGGCTGCACGCGCTGTTCTATGGAAGCGAGGATCCCAAGATCCTCGGGCGCTACGGGCTCGGAAGCGAACGTTCCGTCGCCGACTGGGCCGAGCTGACCGGGCTCGACTTGACCAATTGAGCGACGGCGCCGATCCGTGACCAACTTCCCACCCACACTCCTGCCGATCCCGACCGAGCCGCGACGGCGCACCTACGTCGACGACGAGGCAGAGCTCGACCTTCTGATTCTCAGCAAGGACCGCGCGTGCCAGCTCGACGGCCTTCTTCGCAGCATGCGCGCCTTCCTAACCGTGCCGCACCGCACGCACGTGCTCTACACCAGCTCGAACCTCGCCTTCGAGCGCGGGTACGATCTGGTGCGGCAATGGAATCCCGACGTCCAGTGGTCGGAGGACGCCGGAGCCTTCCGAGAGAGCTATCTCGACCTCTACGCCCGTATCGCGGCCGGTCCGGGGCGATACCTCATGCCGGTCATGGACGACATGATCTTCATCCGGGAGTTCACCGCACAGCCACTACTCGACCTACTCGATCGCGACGAAGACGTCCTGGCAATCTCACTACGGCTCGGAGAGAACGTCACCTATTGCTACACCCGCAACGCCAAGACCCAGCCGCCCGATTTCAGCAACGGTTACCGGTGGGAATGGAAAACCGCCAGCCCGGGATACTGGAACTATCCGATGTCGGTCGACGCCAACATCTACCGCACCGCCGAGATGGCGGCCTACGTTCCCAAGCTGCCCTTCGGCAAGGCCGAGGTCATCGAAGCCAAGATGGCGCAACGACCGCTGCCCCGTCCGCATATGGTCTGCGAGAGAACTCCGACCGTGCTGAACCTCGCCATCAACCGGGTTCAGCACACCTTCAAGAACCGACACGGCGGCATCACGGCGGAAACCCTCAACGGAGCCTTCCTCTCCGGATTCGCAATGGACGTACGCCCGCTGCTCGGGCGTACCTACGACTCGTGTCATGTCGAAGTCGAGCTCTCGATGGTCCCGGACGGCCGTCGCGACCGCCCCTCGACGAGCGCGTCCACCTCTCCGGGCTGGCGCCCGACCCGTCGCGCCGACGCGATCGAAGAATCCGACGGGGACGGAACCATCGTCAAGATCCCGGGGGGCCGTCCAGGCGTGTCGCTCAACCCGAGCGCCGAAATGATTTGGCTTCTGTGTGACGGAAGCCGTACCCGGGAGGAAATACAGGCCGAGCTGGCTGCCCATTTCGAAGGACAGGAGACCCAGATTCGCCATGACGTGCGCGCAACACTCGAGTCATTTCGGACACAGGGACTCCTCGGCCAAGCGCCCGCGAGCACCGAGACCCGAAGAATCGACCTGCGCGACATCCCCTGCTTCGTCATCAACTGCAAAGGCGACTCCGACAAACGGAAGTTCATGGAGCGTCAACTCGGGGAGCTCCAGATCCCCTTCGAGCTCATTCGCGGCATCGAGGCGGCCCCCTCGTGGATCGGCGTCGCGTTGTCGCACCTGAAAACCCTCCGACTCACCCGAGCCGACACCCCCTTCATGATTCTCGAGGACGATTGCCTCTTCAACGATTCGTTCAAGGCCGAGTGGGACGTCCCGATCGAAGCCGACGCCCTCTACCTGGGAACCTCGATGTTCGGATTGGAGACCCCGGGCCGCTTCAGCTGGGGAAAGCAACGCACCGTACGTTGGGAGCCCTACGACCGACACTACCTGCGGGTCTACAACATGTTGGCACGGCACGCGGTCGTCTATCTCTCTCCCGAGTATTGCGACGAAGTGATCGAGTCACAGATTACCGCGCTCACCAACCACAGCCTGCCGTACCCAGGCGATATCGGCTGCGCCATGCTGCAGGCTTCGAGCGTGGTACTGACACCGAACGAGCCGATCTGCCGCCAGACCGACCGCGACAGCACCGCCGGGTCTCTGCGCGAGCTCTAGCAGTGCGATGAAACCTGGAACGGTCGGGAATCTGCAAAGCGCCGCGGCCTGCGTGATTTCCGAGCGCTTCCGCTTCATCTACCTGACCACTGCGAAGAACGCGACGACGACGTTGCGCGCCGAGCTGACCAACGATCGCGCCGGCGGACGCGTTGCAGCGCGAGGGGCCGTCGAACCCGACCTCTGGCGGAGCTACTTCACCTTCGCCTTCCTTCGCGACCCGATCGATCGCCTCCTCGCCGCCTACCAAGAGGTTTCTCTCCGAACCGAGAGCGGCATCGTTCCGGCACGTCCGTTCGCCGACCAGCCGGAAGGAATACACCGCTTTCGAATGTTCGTAGAGGAGCTCGAGCGGAGCGGGCCATGGAGCGAGCATCTGGCCCCACAAGCCGCCTTCTTCGAGGGCAAGCGAATCGACTTCTGGGGAGCGGTGGACACACTGCAACGAGACCTCGAGAAGATCTACGGCGAGACTGGCGTCGGTCCGGCTCCGCCGCTACCGCAACCGCGGCGACACAGCGACCGATTCAGTCACACCAGAGACCAGATCGACGAGAAGCTCGTCGATCGGATTCGCGAGCTCTATCGCGACGACTAC
>JANQHZ010000315.1 GCA_028282445.1 Candidatus Binatia bacterium
CGTCGCGGTTGCGCCAAACAACTACGACGCGATGACCTATCACCTGGCTCGAATCGGGCACTGGATCCAGAACGAATCTCTCGCAAACTACCCGACTCCGAACGTGCGTCAGCTGATCTCCCCCCCCAACGCAGAGATCGGAATGCTCTGGACGATGCTGTCGACTGGGGGCGATCGCCTCGTGTGTTTCGTCCAGTGGGCGGCTGCGCTCACCGGTGCGGCCGCAATCTTCGGCCTCGCACGCATGATGCGACGATCAGCCAACGCCGCCGCTTTCGCCGCGCTCTTGTGGCTGAGTCTTCCGGAGATACTGCTGCAAGCGGCCTCTGCGAAGAACGATCTCCTGACCGCGAGCTTTGGTCTGGCCGCGGCATACCTGGTCATCCTCGGAATACACCGAGGTATCGCTGCCCCGATCGTTCTCGCCGCGACGGCCGGTGGCCTCGCCCTGGGAACGAAGCTCACTGCAATCCTCGTAGCCCCGGCTTTGATCGGCCTCGGCATGGTCGGTACCTACCGCTTACCGGGCTCGCTTCGCAGCAAGGCGGCAGCGGCAGCGCTGGCGATCCTGATGGCTACCGCGGCTCCGGTGTTCGTCCTCAATCTCCTCGAGTTCCAGCACCCGCTGGGACCCAGTCACTACGTCACCCTGGTCGGCAACCAAGGCAAAGTCGATGCAGCCTTGGTCCTGGCCAATCTCGCCCGCCACTTCTATTCATGGTTCGACCTGACGGGCTTGCCGATAGCAGCTGCGAACACGTTGGTTCCGCTCAAGGCGGCGATCGGCGAGGAGGTTTTCGCAATCCTTCGTATCGATCCAAACCCTGCGATCGAGTCCACGATTTACCCAAAGTTCCGCTTCGACCAGGTGTCGACGATTCCCCACATCGACCTCGCCTGGTTTGGGCCACTCGGAAGCATCCTGCTCATCGGCATGCTGGTCGCGGGCGTGCGGGCGCTGCTGGGTCGCGAGCCAGTGCGGTCGACTCTCCTCGCCTGCTGCGTGTGTTTCGCCGTCGGCGCCTCCTACGCACTCGGCTGGAATCCGTGGGCGGGCAGGCACTTCGTCGTATTTGCCGCGTTCGCAGCGCCGCTCGCCGCCGATCTATGGAGCTCGCGACCGACCGGCGTCGCCCTGCGCGTCATCGTCGTCGCGCTGGCCGCATGGATCGTCCCCTACGTCGTGCTCAACAACGTCTCAAAACCGGTCGGCGGCGGGGGCTCCAGCATCACCCTTGACCGAATCTCCCAACAGAGTCTGACCAACCCTTCGATTCAGGAGCTGTTGCGAACGATCGAGAGGAAAGTGCCGTCGCGATCGACGATCGGCTGGATCGCCGGCGGTGACGATTGGGAGTATCCGCTGTTCGGGGCCGGGATCCAGCGCAGAGTCATCGCTCTGCTACCTCCCTACGGCGACTCCCTGAAGTCTGCCGCTCCCGACTTCGTCGTCGCGCGGCGCGACCTTTGGAATATCCCCGTCGGTTCGCAAATACGCGCCGGGGACTGGCTGTTGATCGACGTTCGCAACAGCAAGACCGGGGACCGAGCGCTCGGCGATTCCGACTAAGATCGGTCCCAGCCTGCCGGAATAGCGGTAGGCGGGGCCGCCCTTGTCATACTCCGCCTACCAGACGAACGGCTTCGCCGAGCTCGATCCGAATGGTCCCGTGCAGGTATCGACGCCACAGCCATCCCAGCGAGCGTTGCCGCTATCGAGGAACCACATCCCATCGCGGTAGACGCCGATCGTCCAAACGTCGTCGTTGTTCCAGTCGCCGGCAACCGCAGTATCGCCGGGGAGGCCGAGCGGCCCCGCGCAATCGTCGATCCCACAACCGTCCCAGCGCTTGTTCTCACCGTTGTCGATGAACCACTGGATCCCGCGGTACACAGCGACGTCGACGTTGCCCGTCTCGTTCAGATGTCCAACGACGGCCTGGTCACCGGCCAGCCCGAACGAGGCGAGACATTGGTCGATCCCACAGCCGTCCCAACGAAAGTTGCCGTTGTCGAGGAACCATCCTCCGGCGCGATAGACGCCGATCTTGGTCTGCCCGCTACCGTCCCAATCGCCGGCGATCGCCATATCGCCCGGCAGACCGAAGGGGCCGCCGCAGATGTCGATACCGCACCCGTCCCAGCGCCCGTTACCGGTGTCGAGATACCACGAGCCGGCGCGGAAAACCCCGATCTTCTTGCTTCCGGTTTGGTTCCAGTCGCCGACGACGGGTTGGTCACCGGACAGGCCAAGCGGGCCCAAGCAAGTGTCGACACCGCACCCGTCATCGACGCCGTTGCCGTCGTCGATTCGCCAGAAGCCGCCCTGGAAGTACCCCAACTTGCTGGGCTGTGGCGGGGTCGGCGTCGGGGTCGACGTCGGCAGCTGGGGCGTGAACGTCGGCGTCGGAGTGAAGGTGGGGGTCGATGTCGGCGGCGGACCGGTACTCAGGCACCAGCGACCGTCTGCGTAGTCGATGATCGTCGACTCGCTCGAGGATGAGAATTGGTTCTGCACGCAAGAGCCGCCCAGCCCCGACTGCATGACGCAACACGGATGCGGGCTGCAGTTGCTGGTGTGAGGTGCGTTGAAGTTGTGCCCGAGCTCGTGCGCCACCAGGATCGACATGCTGCCGATGTTGCTACTCCAGTCCTCGGAGACGCCCGTCCCCGAGCTGTTCGAGCAGATGCCGTTGTAGTAGGCGATGCCGATCACGTTCTGCGGACTGCTGCCGCTGCTGCCGCACAAGGGTCGTCCGGTAAATAGATGCGCGACGTCGCTGTTTGCGAGCGACCACGGATACTGGTTACTGCTCCGAGTGCTGCCGAACTCCGCAAGCACGTTGGTCGCCAACCGACCGGCCTGACACCCAGTACCCGTCGGTGTGAGCGGGAAAGGATCGTTCGAAGTCGTATAGACCGTGTTCGATGCGATCACGAACGTGATCCCCACTTCGCCCTCGTAGATCAGCGACACCGCGTTGATGATCGCGTTCATCCACGACGTAGCAGTATAGGTGGGACCCGCCGCTGGATTCGTGTTCCAGTTGCTCGCCTGGTGATACTCGTAATCGCCGACGACGGCGATCTCGGTGATCGTGAATCCACCCGCCGTACCCTGTAGAGCGGCGCCGTACTCGGTGGAGGCACTAGCACCTCCCCGACGCGAAGCCCTATGCCGACGCGTCGATCGCGTACCCACCGAATGGGCGGCGCCACAGGCCTCGTCCATGCCCGGGTCGGCCTCGTCCAAACGATAGGCAACATGCGACGACGACGCGCTCAGCGCCGCGAAAGGCCAGAAGTCCGAAGGCTCGATCACGAAGATTTCACCGTCGAGCTCGATCAGGCCGACGTAGTAGCCGTCCGACTCCGAAAGACGCACGCGCGAGTCCGGTTCGTCGACGACGTAGCC
>JANQHZ010000339.1 GCA_028282445.1 Candidatus Binatia bacterium
CGAGCAGATCGATCCGATGATGCGAAGCGGTATGGAGCGCGTGAGGCAGCGCGGCGCTGATGATCTGGCCTATGCCTACCGTCGTCGTACGGAGCTCGGTACGTGGACGGAGACCGCCTTCGAGAAGTTCGATCTGCTCGCGCTACCGACGCTGCCCCTCGAAGCGTTCCCAGTCGAGCAGGTACATCCAGCGGAGATCGAGGGCGAGCGGGTGAAGACCCACGACGCGTTTCCCTTCACCTATCCATTTAATCTGACCGGCCACCCGGGCATCTCGCTGCCGGCTGGCATGACCGACGCCGGGCTGCCCGCCGGGCTTCAGCTGGTGGCGCCGCGATTCCGAGAAGACATACTCCTACGCGTCGGCCGACGCTTCGAAGAGGCGCGCCCCTGGCAAAAGACCCCAACGGCCTACCTCGACTGAGCCGCTCTCGATTGGCCTCATTTCACCACAGAGGCGCGGAGACACGGAGAGGTCGGTCCTGCTGTTTTGTATGACCAGACCGACAGAAATATACCCGGGTCTCGGTGTCTCTGTGCCTCTGTGGTGAAAAGTCCTTAACCTTTCGCTTCGCGATGGTCTCTAAGCTTCGAAGTGACGAGACTCTCGGCGATTGAGGCGGGTCCTCTACGGGCGGCTGGGCGACTGCGGATGACTCGCGTCGCCGCCCCGGATAGTTGTGGGGGTCGGGTGGACGATCTTCGACTCATCAGGGGCACTCTGCACGGGCGCCGCGAGGACTTCGGTGCGCTGGTCGAGCGTTATCAGAAACCCCTGTACGCCTTCGTTTTGCACTACGTCGGCGATCCCGAGGCGGCGGAAGATCTGGTGCAATCGACTTTCGTTCGCGCTTACAGCGCTCTGCGCACGTTTCGTGGCGACGCGAGCTTCAAGACCTGGTTGCACCAGATCGCCCTGAACGAATGCCGCTCGCGCGACCGCAAGCGCAACAAAAGTCGTGAGGTTGCTCTCGACGACGTCGGCGAGGCTGGATTGCCCACTACTGTTCCGGATCTCGAAGCGGCGATCGATGGCAAGAGCCTGCGGCGCTACATCGACCGGCTACCGCCGCGCCAGAAGAATGTCCTCATCATGCGGGTTTTCAGCGACTTGCCGTTCAAGGAGATTGCGCGTCTCGAAGGGACCTCGGAGGGGTCCGCCAAGGTGAGCTACCATCATGCGGTGAAACGTCTGAAGGAGTGGATCGGATGAGTGCCGTCGAGACAAAGAACAGCGCCGATCGGGCTGAGGAGCTCGTCGACTATGTCGACGGTAGCCTGGGCGAAACGGAGGCGAAGCGTGTCGAATCACTCGTCGCCGACAATGAGGAGTATGCGGCGGTGGTAGTTGCCCTGCGTGAGCTTCCTCCGCGGCTGCGTGACGACTTCAATGCCGCCGCGGTCGACTGGTCCGGGCAGCGCGAGCGGATCCTCGCTGCTGTCGATGACATTGCGGAGGCCGACAAGGCACGCACATCGGGCTTTGATGTGCGGATCCTCCTGCCGATTGCTGCTGCTTTGGTCATCGCGCTTGCCGGGCTGGTCTCTCTGCGGTCGCCGGACGGCCGGGCTGCCGGCGTGAAGCCGGCTCGTGCGGCACTGGCCTTGGCGGTAGGCGATCCGGCGCTCAATGCCGAGCTGTCGGAACTGGTCGGCGTGAATCCTCTTTGGTCGGGGGCGTGGGGTGAAGAGCAGCCGCTGATGGATCTCGGCGTGCCGCGCGATGAGCATGACTCGAGCGATCCAGAGTCGTTCGAGCAGCTGGATGAGGATGAGCTCGAAGAGGCGCGTGGGCTTTTCGGCGTCTAGAACGGAAGCTTCCAAGGAAAGGAACGATCATGAGCATGCTTCGAATTGTCTTCTTCAGCTTTGCGTTTACGTCCACGGCGATGGTTAGCCAGGTGGCCGCTGAGGAGCCGTCGGGACGAGGCGATCGGGCTCGTACCTTGCTGGTGTTGCGGATCGCGGAGGATCTCGACCTGTCCGACGAGAAGGCGCTGCAAGTCAGTGGGGTGTTGAAAGCGGCGGGCGAGCGCAGGAAGGCGTTGCGTGCCGAACGCAGGGCGCTCGTGCCACAGCTCGAAGCGGCGGTCGAGACGGCGGACGAGAATGCGCTCGAGCCCCTGATCGCCAAGGCGGCCGAGATCGATCGCAAGCTCTTACTCGTTCCATCCGAGAGCTTCGCGGAGATCGGGCAGCTGCTGACTGTCGTCGAGCGGGGGAAGCTCTCGTTGCTGATCCCGAAGATTCAGAGTCAGCTGCGCCGAGGCGCTCGCCGCGGGCGCCCGATGCGCCGCGGCGAATGGGGCGAGGGGCCGCGACGCGGTCCGCCCGAATAGGCGAGCGCTCAGCCCTCGGTCGCTTCGATCGAAGAGCTGGGGCGGAGTGAAGCGATACGGCGCCGTGCGATATCGGAAAAGAACGCGACTATCGCCAGTGGAATCAGCAGCCATCCGAGCGGGTAGGCGACCGTCCGGGTTCCGCGCGGCCGGTCGGTCACGTCCTTGACCCCGGCCCCGAGCTTGCCGCCAGTGCTCGCAGTGAGCTCGCGCAAGAGGTCTTGGTTGTTGCCGCTGTGATCGTACTCCTTCATCTCGTCGATAGGGCGCTGCGGAACGGCGACCACCGTGTCGATCTCACGGGTCGTCCCGCCGACGCGACGGCGAACGCGTAAGGGGTATCGTCCGGGCGGCAGCGAGACGGTTTGCGCCGTGTACGTCGACGGATCGCTTGCCGAGAACTCCAGTTCGACGAGACCGCCTCCGCTGTCGAGTGTTGCGGAAATCGAGCTCGATTCGGGAGATGGTTGGAAAGTACGTGCCACGATTTCGCTCGTCCCCTGGCGACGAACGGCCTCTACCGACAGATCTTCGACGCTTTCGGCGCGCGCTGCCCAAAACGTCAACTGCGACCAGAAGCGCGCAAATCCGCCCCACGCCGGCCAGGTTTCGGCGCCGCCGCTCGGGCTGGCGGTAAATGCGGCGACTCTTCCCAAGCCGTAGCGCCAGACGCTGAGGATCGGGTCCTGCCGGTCGGAGCGAGAGACGTGCAGCAGAGTTTCGCTGGTCGGCTTGGGTTTGCTAAAAGCGTAGTCGCCGAGATGGGGGATCTCCCCTTCTTCGGTGCCGGCGAGGAGTTGGTGCTCGGCGCTCAACGCGGGAAAGTATTGCTGGTTGCGCGGCGTAAGCTTACGCAAGGCGCGCGAGGTATCGCGAAGCATCAGGTCGGGAAGCATCTGGGCGTTTTCGACGTGGTGAAACGAGCCACCCGTGCCCTGTGAGATGTCTTGCAGCAGCTTCAGGTTGACCGTGTTGTCGCCGATCCGAATCGTCGTGACGCTGATGCCGTAGCCGGCGAGCTTCGCGATGAGTGCGCGGTACTCGCCGCGGCCGGCGCGGTTGGTATCTCCGTCAGTGAGGAGGACGACGTGCTTGCGGCTGACCCTCGACTGGGCGAGCTGCTCGCCGGCGGAAACCAGCGCATCGTAGAAGTCAGTGCCGCCGCTCTCGACGATGCGCGGCAGGGCGCTGAGCAGCTTGGCCCGGTTGGTCTTGAGCGGTCGCAGTTGTGCGATTTCGTGCGGGCGGGCGTCGAAGGCGATCACTCCGACCGAGTCGTGATCCTTCAATTGCTTGACCACGGCCATCCCGGCCTTGATGGCGTAACGAAGCTTCTCACCATCGCGTACCGTTCCGATGCGGCTGTTGAAACCCATGCTGTTCGAGCGATCGATGACCAGGAAGAGCGCCAGGGGGTCTCTCTTGCCTGGACGCGGGCGCCGCGGCTCCAAGGTTAGCGGTAGCATCGTCTCGATGGCGCTCCCCTGCAGCGCGCGGTCTCCGAAGGTGTTGCCGCCTCCGGCGAAGATCAGTCCGCCGCCGTCGCGGTGTACGAACTCTTCGATTGCGCGGGCGGCGTCGACGGGAATCTGTTTGCCGCGGAGGTCCTCCAGGATGACCAGATGGGTCGAGGAGTACGCTGCCGAGGATTGCGGGAGTTCCTTTGGTTCTATTTGCGTCACCTCGAGTCCGCGACTCCGCAGCACCTCCGCGACCGGTGAGTATCGCTTGCCCGATGCCAGCAGGATCTGTGTGGGCGGACGCACGAAGATCGAGACTTCGCGGACGTTGTCCTCCAGTCGCTCGTCGCCCTCGACGACGATCTCGGCGCGCACGACGTGCCCTCCGGCTCGCGGAATCTCCAGCAAGACGTCGAAGGGGTTCATGCCGGATTCGAGCTCGACGGCGATACTGTCGCTGATTCGACCGTCCAGGTAGAGGTTGAGAAGGGCGGACCGTTTCGCCCCGGTGTTTCGAATCGACGCGCGCAGCGAAATCGGTTTCTCCGGAGCGACGATCGCCGGTGCCGACAAGCGGGCGATGCGGATGTCGGGGCTGGCCCCGCGTGGAGGGGAGATCGCGTCCACCCGGACCGACAGAGCGCGAAGCGTGTCGATCCGGTTTCGGCTGTCGCCGTTGGTCTCGTTGCCGTCGGTGATCAGTAGCAGGGCCTTCTGCGAATCTTGCGGGTACAGAGCGAGCGCTTGGTCGATCGCCGCACCGATGTCGGTCGCGGCGATCTTGGCGGGGCGAACCAGGGCGCTCGCGTCGCCGTTCGCGTCGACCGGGGGCAGGATGGTCGGCAATTCGGCAAATGGAACGACGGACAAGCGGTCGCCCGGAGCGAGCGAGGCGCGGACGGCGTTCAGGTAGTTTTGTGACCATTCCAGGGCGGAGTTTCCGATACTGCCGGAAACGTCGACCGCGGCGACCAGAGTCAGCTCGTTGGCGGGAAGCGAAGTCTTCAATCCCAGGCCGGCCATGGCGGCGACGATGCAGGCGAAAGCGAACGAGCGCAGCCCAGTGGTCAGGCGGTCGACTCCAAAAATCGGGAAGCGATAGAAGAATGCGATCGCCGCAAAACCGGCGAGGACGAGCGGCCGCTCGATCGAGATTCCGAGCGAGGTCGGATGCGCAAGCAGGTAGGAAAGGCTGACGCTATCCATGATCACGTGTCCTGCTAGCGGCGAACCATTCGCCCAGGAGCAGCAGCGCCGCCGCCGCGTAGAGCCAGTTCTGCAGGCCGCTTTCCCTATGGCGACT
>JANQHZ010000355.1 GCA_028282445.1 Candidatus Binatia bacterium
CACCGTGACCGGAAATCTCGGCACCGAAACCGGGATCCGCCTGCACTACAGCGATTCCGGCGTTGCGGGAACGGCAGTCTTGAGCAGCAACACGGTCACTGGCAACAACGGCACCGGCGTACTGCTGCTCTTTGGAGGTCCCCGCTCCGCAGTCGGATCGGCCAACGGCCCAGCCCGGGTTGCCCTGCGCGGCAACGTCATCACCGGCAACAGTGGCGACGCCATCAAGATCGCCGGCTTCGAGCAGGAAGGACAGGCAATCGGCGCCGCTGCCCTGCAAGGGCCATCGGGACCCATTCCGGGTCCGGCAGCGGGTGACTACGAAGTCGACCTCGGCGGCGGGTTCTTCATGGGCGGAAGCGACGGCCTCAACGTGATCCAGGGCAACACCGCGGGCAGCGGCGGCTCCTGTGCGGGAGGCGGCTTCTGCGACATCAACAACGACGGTCCGGAGGATGTCGCGGCTCTTTGCAACGAGTTTACCGAGACCGACCTCGTCGCAGAAGAAGATTGGCTCAACGACGCCGACGACGATGTCGCGCGCGGACAGATCGACCCGATTTCGATCTGCACGCCGACCGCGACGGCTACCGCTACCCCGACGATGACCGCCACCCCGACAGCGACGGCCACCCCGACCGCGACGGCGACGGCTACCGCGACGGCTACGGCCACCGCTACCGTGGAGCTGCCCAACGGCGTCGTCTGTAACGTCCCCGAGGAGTGCGCCTCCGGGTTCTGCGTCGACGGCGTTTGTTGCGAAAACGCCTGCGACGGTGCCACCGAGACCTGCTCCTTGCCCGGGGCGGAAGGAATGTGCACCGAGCTACCCGCCCCGGCGCCGGCTGCATCGCCGCGCGGACTGATGGCGGCAATCGCCCTGCTGCTCGCCGTCGCCGGATTCGCTCTGCTCCGACGCCGGCTCGGCGAAGTCCGCTAAGACGAGATTCTATCGAGGCGGCTCACCGAGACGACTTCTCTCGGTGAGCCGCAAGCTCGGGCAGAAGCGTGTCGGCGTACCGCCGCCGTGAGGCGGTTCGCTTCAGGTCAATCGGCGGCGCCGAGCTCGACGGTCACCGCTTCCGACACCAAGTCGGACTCCTCGATGTCGTGCCGATGTACCGAATCGAGGGCGTGACGAAGTCCCGCCGGAACCTCGTCGAACGGCAACGTGCCGAGCTGCTGCAGCTCGAGCAGTATCGCGCGATGCTGCTCGCGTAGGCGATCGACTCGGCGACTCCAGCCGGGTTGCGATTCGAGCACGACTTCGAGATATCCGTCCTCCTCCTCGCACTCGAAATGTTCGCGTAAGCTGCTCTCCAGCGAGCGCGCCTCCGCAAGCAGGTCGGTACCTTGCGAACCGTTGGGATCGCCGAGCACGAGCCTCAAACGCTCCATCGTGCCACGCAGCTCCTTGTGTTGCCGCTCGATCTCGCCGTACTTCATTTCTCAACCTCCTGTCCGCTCACGGACGGATCAATCACGCGCCAACTAGTCGGTCGGCGTGGCTCCAAGCCACGCAACAGCATCCGTCGCCTTCCAGTGGCTGTCGATTTTTTCGTCACTACGTCGCCCCCCTTTGAAAAAGGGGGGTTCGGGGGGATTTTGAGATCGATCCCTTCCGATAAATCCCCCTCAATCCCCCTTTTCCAAAGGGGGAGGTCATTCGCGAAGCGGTTACGGTCATTAACCGACACGCCTTCCAGGGGGACGCTGTGGTGTGACGCTACGAAATCAAGATGGCTCACAACGCCATTCTCCTCAAATGAAAGGCGCGGCACGACGCATCAGCTCGTCCAGATCGGGCTCGTCCGGATTCCACGGCTTGCCCGGATGAATCAAGGCCAGCTTGCAGGCTTCGGCCGCCTCGACCATTTGTCGATAGGTACCGGCGTTCAAGTCCTCGATGTACGCCTGCTTGTTCTGGTTGTACCGGAACATCTTGTTGTTGCGGTTCACACACTCATCGCACGTCGAGCAGCGCACGGTCTCGATGAACGGTTCGTCCGGCGAGCGATCGTTACCGGCGGCTTTCGCGGCGACAGCGGCCGAGTCAAGCGATGTCGGGCTCTCATCTGCGCCGTTCGGCGCAATCTCGCCCTGCCCCATGCTTTGCTTCTCCCATTCCCGCTGGGCCTCCTCGATCAACCGGCGTACTCGATCGGTTCGGACTCCAGCGAGCTCCTGCAGGCTGCGCCAGTCCCGCTCACAACGCTTGGCGGCCTCCAGCAAACCGCGCGCGACGACCACACGCTGCAACACCTCGTTGCGATCGACCATCCAAATGTACGGAACGCGACCGGTCGTATCGGCGTCCTCGCCTCCGAGGTACTCCGCTAGAGGAACCATCGACGCATCCCAGTCGCCGGCCGGTAGCGCCATGAAATGGCGCGCATATCGACTGTCAGCGGCAAGGTAATCGACGACCGTAAACTCCAAGTCGTCGACGACTCTCTGCCGATCGCAATCCTCATAGCTGAGCTCGCTCACCGGCCAGACGCGCTCCGGCTGCGGGTTGGCGTCGAGCTCGAAGTGCCCCGACAGCTCCTCACCCGCGGCCGGATCGTAAATGAAGGTGGGGAACGCGCGGGACTCTGTGGCGGACGCCGACACGAGGTAGGGAGAGATGGACGAGTGGCCGGGCGCGGCGCCCGCAGCCGTCCGGAACAGAGCCGGGCCGCGTCGGGTCATTCCCTCGGCGATGCCATCCCGCACCGCGTAGACGTGCGAAGACGTCGTCTGGACGACGAATGCGCTCCCCAGGCCGGAGGCCATGCGCGCAAGACCTAGATTCCACGCTCCGAAGTCTCCGTCATCGCCGATGCGCGGTTCGCGAAAGACGTCGTTCGTGTGGACAAGGATCTTGAACGGTAGGTTCGAGGACAAGGCCCCGATCAGCGCCGCCTTTTCTTCCGGACCGATTCCATCCCCGTCGACATCGACGAGATAGGCCGGAAACAGCGAAGCATCTTGCGAATTGAGGGAGCTCCGATCGAAGCTCGCAAGGTATGGATCGTGGATCTCCGCGCAATAGGCGTTGTCGAGCTCTAACTCCGCGACCCGGATTGCCCTGGCGAGATCGACCATTGCAGGCAATCGCTGATCGTGGCGATCGAGCGCCTCCCTGCAGCTCGTACATTCGAAGTCGTACGCACCTTCGCCATCCGGCGAAAAGAACCGTTGCCCCTCGAGCACCGCCAGCGCCGACTCGATCCGTCGTCGCCTCTCCCGCGGCAGCCGGCTTTCCGCTTTGGTTGACGGCAGGTACTCTGCCAGCTTGTCGAAGTCGAGCTCGCTCTCGAAAGACGTTCCGACGGCGTTGCGCAGGGCGGTCGGACCTCGGCCATCGCGCGAGCGCAGATCGTCGCAGCGGAGCAGTCCACGCAGCCTGTGAATGGCGCGCTCGATCTGCAAGAAGGCGGCACGACTGCGCTGCCGCTCGACGCGCCGGAAAATGTGCTCGACCACCGCCCGCGTAGCCTCCGCACCGCAACCCACCAAGCGACCGTCCGCTCCGAGCTCGCGCCGTGCCCTGACGATGTCCTTGAGCAGCAGCTCGCGATCCTCGGCCGACCGGTCGGGGCGCGCGAGCTGTCGGTCGGCCGCCTCGTCGAAGGCGGCCGACAAAAGCAGATCCTGTCGCGTCGAGACCAAGTCGCGAATCGCAGATTCGACGGCCAGGACGTTGCGGCGGACTCTCTCGCCATCGAGTCCGCGCGGGGCGATCGATCTCAGGACGCGATTGACGATCTCGCAAAGCGAGTCGATCGCCGCCTCCCCCTCGGTATCGACCAGCACCAACGGGTAGTCGTACCGTAGCTCGCGAAGATCGAGGAAGTTTCTGAGCAGGGCGGGACAAAGAGCGAGGCTCGCCGGATCACTCGCGTCCCCATCCGGGCGGGTGCCGGTGAGATGAAAGGCCAGCGCGGGGTGGGCTTCAGCAGTCATTCGCCCTCCGCCGTCTCTGCCTGCCGCACAGGCTCTACGGTGAAGTTGTCGAACTCCTCGTTCAGCGCCGCCTCGATCATCTCGGGCGTCTGCAATTGATCGGAACGGCGAACGTCCTCGTAACAGGGAACCTGTTCGTTCCGATACAAGATGCCGACGGGAGCGACCTCCAGGTCGGAGGCCAGCTCGCGCGCTCGAGCGATGTCCGAAGGGTCGTGCTCGATCTGGCGGTCGTAGACTCGAGCGAGCTCCGGGTCGCGGGCCAGTCCCTGCTCATGCCAGAGGATCAAGGTCCGGCTCGGCTCGTGCATCATCGAGTCGAACAGGGTCGGGAGGTAGTTCGGACAGCGCTGCAATACGCGGATGAACGAGAACCCCTTGTGATGAAAGGCCTGGGACAGGATCTCTTGAAAGAGGCTCGGGATCCAATCGACGGCTTGGGCGACAAAGGAGACGTTCGAGACTCCGAGCGTCGTCGTCAGCGGATTAAGTGCATCCAGGTACGCACCCCTCGGACTGGTATTGCTCTTCAATCCCTTCGGGGTCGTGGGTGACATCTGCATCTTCGTCAGCCCGTAGATCTGATTGTCGTGCATGACGACCGTCATATCCATGTTGTAGCGAATCGCATGGATCCAGTGCGCGGTTCCGATACTGCAACAGTCGCCGTCACCGGTGTTCACGAAAACATGCAAATCCGGCCGGCGTAGCTTGATGCCCTCCGCTACCGGAAGCGCCCTGCCGTGTAGGCCGTGGAATCCATAGGTTCTCATGTAGTGAGGAAAGCGACTCGAGCACCCGATCCCCGATACGAAGACCGTCTTCTCCGGCGGCAATTGTTCGTCGCGGCATAGACGCTGGAATGCGCCGAGGATTCCATGGTCTCCACAGCCACTGCACCAGCGCGGGACGCCGCTCTCGTAGTCCGCAACGGCATAGCGCTCGCCGTTCGCAACTAATGAACACTGGTTGGGGAATCCCAGCATGGTCGTCCTCCGACTTCGGTCACCCTACCCTGGAGTTGGGACTGTGTAGATCGTCGAGCCTCGCGCGGACCGCTCGCGCGATCGATCCCGGCTTGATCGGCTGCCCCTTGACTTCGGACCAGCAATCGACGTCGACCAGGTAACGGCCGCGCAACAACCAGGCGAGGTTCGAGTAACGACGATTGTCCTCGTCGATCATCTCTTCCTGCAGATCGTCGCACCAACTGATCTCGACCGTCATGACTCGGGTAAAGCGCCGCAGGATCTCCCCGAGCCCCGAGGCCATCGGCTGAAGAAACTTCAGATGAAGGGACGACACGCTGCACCCTTCGCTTCGCAAGCGATCGACCGCCTCCTCGATGGCGCCCTTGGTGCTGCCCCACCCGACCACCAGCAGGTCGCCCTCCCGGTCGCCATGGACCCGCGGTGTCTGCAGGGCTTTCTGGAAAGTCGCCAGCTTCAGACTGCGGCGGCGAAGACCCTCGTGATTGATCTCGGGATCGTAGGCGACCCGGCTGTGGCGGTCGTGAGCCAAACCGGTCAGCGTATGCATGCCGCTCGGACGCCCGGGCAAGAAGCGGTCGGAAAGTCCGGTCTTGGGATCCCAATCGTAAGGGGCCGAGTCGTCCCCGACCGGGCTCTGGTCAAAGGGAGGCGCCGCCCATTCGGCGCGAAACTCGGGACGGGGAATCGGCTGTTGGGCGGTGGCCAGGTTGGCGTCGGTCAACACGATCACCGGCGTCCGGTACAGCTCCGCGAGCTTGCGAGCGGTGATCATCGCGTAGAAACAATCCTCGATCGATGCCGCCGCCATGACGATCTTGGGCGCATCTCCGTGGCTGCCGAAGACCGCCGTCAGCAGATCGCCCTGCTCCACTTTGGTCGGCTGTCCGGTACTCGGTCCGCCGCGCTGAACGTTGACCACGACGAGCGGAATCTCCGCCATCACCGCAAGACCGAGCGCCTCCTGCTTGAGCGAATAGCCCGGTCCGGATGTGATGGTAACCGCGCACTTGCCGGCATACGAGGCGCCGATCGCGAAACAGCAGGCCGCAATCTCGTCCTCGGCTTGGTGGACCGTGCCGCCGGCCTTGCGGAACACGTCGGAAAGGTAGTGCGACGCGCTGGTCGCGGGAGTGATCGGATACATCGAGCAGACTTCCATGCCGGAGGCCATGATGCCCAGCCCGAGCGCGGTATTTCCGTTGACGACGATCTGCCGCTCGCGGGTGGACGACGGCGGCACACAGAAGCGGATGTCGAGATTGTCTCGAGCCCAGCGGTAGCCTGCTTCGAGTAACTCGATGTTTCCATCGACGACGTCGTCGCCCTTTTTCGCGAAGGTGTAGCGGATGTGGTCGCAACTGAGCTCGGTATCCTGGCCGTAGACGGAATTGAGAATACCGAGCGCAAACATATTGCGGCCGCGCTTGGGGTTGGCCACGTACTTCAGACATTCCGCCTCGATCGGGATTTCGTAAACTCGATAGCCTTCCCGCGTCAGGTACTCGATCGCGTCGTTGTATTGCTTGGCCACGTCGGGGTCGGAGTCGTCCTTCCACTTGCTCTCGAGCAGAACGATACACCCGGGGCGAAGCTCACCGGCGCGGACTCGTCCG
The DNA here is from genome assembly GCA_028282445.1 of Candidatus Binatia bacterium. Taxonomy (GTDB): domain Bacteria; phylum Desulfobacterota; class Binatia; order HRBIN30; family CADEER01; genus CADEER01. Next base: position 6,554 of record JANQHZ010000355.1, read on the forward strand.
AGCAGGACCTGGTCGTTGAATGCGAGAATGAGATCGGCGGCGTCGCCTCCGTTGGTGACGTCGTGCGAACCGATCCGGATTCGATTTCCGCTCGCACCCGCAATACTTCGAGCCGGGGGCTGAATCTCCGCCGGAATGATCTCGACCGTCCAGACGCCGTTCCCGGTCTTCGCCGAAACAGTCGCGAAGGCCTGGGCGCACTTCTGTGCTCCTTCGCCGGAGTCGCTGATCACCTCGACGATATGAGCCTCGACGGTTTCGATCGGAGCGCGCAACGGAGATCCCCCGTCGGCAGAACCGCTCGGGCCCAACTCGCTCGCCGTCATGATCGAGGTCCGTTCGGCTGCGACGCGGGGAAACGCATCCGCACGAAGTTCTTCTGACCGGCATCGATTCCGAATCGCCGCGTCCCCCGCTCCGTCTCGTCCAAATCGTAAACCGACTCCGTGTCGACGATCCCGAGGTATTGCTTGATGCTGCGCGCCGCCTTCCGCCCCGCGCCCATGGCGAGAATCACGGTGGCGCCACCGGTCACGATGTCACCTCCGGCGTAGACCCCGGCCAGCGAAGTCGCCAAACGGTCGTCGGTCTCGATATAGCCCCACTTGTTCAACGCAATCTTCGACGTCTGCCCCATGATGGGATTGGCGTTCGTACCGATCGCGTACACCACCATGTCGGCCTCGAACTCGTACTCGCTGCCCTCGACCGGTACGGGGCGCCGACGTCCCGAGCTGTCCGGCTCGCCGAGCTCCATCCGGATATTGCGGACCGCTCGAACGTTTCCGTCGTCGTCGCCGAGGATCTCGACCGGTGCGGTGAGCCAGTGGAAATCGATCCCCTCTTCCTCCGCATGCTGCAGCTCTTCGAGCCGCGCCGGACTCTCGTTGCGACTGCGCCGGTACAGGCAATGCACCTTTTCCGCCCCAAGCCGTTTCGAGACCCGCATCGCATCCATCGCGGTGTTACCCGAACCGATGACCGCGACGCGCTTGCCGAGGTGCAGCGGTGTGTCCGCGTTGGGAAAGTCTCCCGCGCCCATCAGGTTGCAACGGGTCAGTAGCTCGTTCGCCGAGAGCACACCGTTGAGGGACTCCCCGGGAATACCCATGAACTTCGGATAGCCGGCCCCGGTACCGATAAAGACCGCATCGAAACCCATCTCGTCGACCATTTGCTCGAGTGTGAACAGGCGGCCCACCAGGGTATTGCACTCGATCTTCACCCCGAGCCGGGTGAGGTTCTCCATCTCGGCGTCGATCACCGGATTGGGCAGACGGAACTCGGGAATCCCGTATCGCAACACGCCGCCCGGGCGGTGAAACGCTTCGTACATCGTCACGTCGCAGCCGGCCCGAGCGAGGTCGGCGGCGCAGGCGATCCCCGCAGGCCCCGACCCGACGATTCCGATCTTGAAAGGGTTGCGTTCGATGTACGGAACGTTGCTCCACCCTTCTCGGATCGCCAGGTCGCCAATCCAACGCTCCAGCCTCCCGACCGCGACCGCCTCGAGCGTGTCGCCGACGGTGCACACCTCCTCGCACTGTTCTTCCTGCGGACACACACGCCCGCAGATGGCCGGCATCAGATTCGATTCGGTGAGAACATCGTAGGCGCCGCGAAAGTCCTTCTCGTGAATCCTCTCGATGAATCCGGGGATGTTGATCTGCACCGGGCAGCCCGCGATGCATTTCGGATCCGGACAGATGAGGCAACGCTCGCTCTCAAGCAGCGCATCCTCGGTGCTGTATCCTAGCGCCACCTCATCGAAGTTGGCGACGCGCACCTCCGGTTGCTGCTCCGGTATCGGTGTTCTCTCCTGCGGGATGGTTCGAATCGTCTTCACGGACATAGCGAAACGCTCCCACTCGGGGCCACCCGGGGAGGCCTCCGAGGAATCGACCGCCGGCTAGTGGCGGTCTCTTGGCGATCTGAGTTCGCGGCAAGGTCCTGCATGGACACTACCGATTCGTCTCCGATTGATTCGCATCGGTTCCTCAACAGTCGGCCGGTTCAGCCATCGTTCATCAGGCGACACTGCTCGGACCACCGATCCATCGCCTCCCGTTCGTCGGAATCGAATCGTCGCAAGCGATTGATCAGCTCTTCGAAATTCACGTCGTGACCGTCGAAGTCGGGTCCATCGACGCAGGCGAATTTCATCTCGCCGCCGACGGAGACCCGGCAGCCGCCGCACATGCCGGTGCCGTCGACCATGATCGGGTTCAAGCTCACCGTCGTCTTGATGCTCCTGGGGCGCGTCGCCTCGGCGCACAGCTTCATCATGATCGGCGGACCGATCGCGATCACTTCGTCGATGTCGTCGTGTTCCTTCATCGCCGCCGCGAGCCCGTCGGTGACCAGTCCGGCGATTCCCTCGGACCCATCATTGGTGCAGATGATCAGGTCGTCGCAGTAACGCGCGAACTTATCCTTCCAGAACATCAGATCTCGGTTGCGAAATCCGATGACCCCGATCGTGTAGGCACCGTTGTTCTTGTGCGCTCTCAGTTGCGGGAACACCGGTGCCACACCCAGCCCGCCTCCGACACATACGACCTTACGGACGTCGTTGACCGCGGTCGGAAGCCCCATCGGGCCCACCACGGCAAGCAAAGAGCGGCCGACCTGGCAGAGCTGCTGCATCTCTTTGGTGGACTTACCGACGGCCTGGATGACCAGGGTCACGGTGCCGCGTTCGCCATCGAAGTCCGCGATCGTCAGCGGAATCCGTTCGCCCTGCTCGTGCGAGAGCACGATGACGAACTGCCCGGGGCGCGCCGCGCGGGCAAGTTGCGGGTGCGCAACCTCGAGCAGATAGGTCGTTTCCGAGAGATCCTGGCGCGCGACGATTTCGTACATGGGTCACCCGATCAGAAGCACCGCACTCCGTAACCAGTCCTCGCCGCGGCCTCATCGAGCGGGGCCGTCCAATCGACGCTGAAATATTCGGTGCGCGTGTAAACTCTCATTTGTAGAGGTGAGACTGCGGGTCGGCCCCGCTCATCCGCTCGAAGCCGGGGGCGCGCCGGGCTGATGGGAAGCCGTCGCGGCCTCGTCCTGAATCAATCGACTGACCAAGTGCAGGTACCGGGAGATCTGGCGAAAGACGAGGAACTCGTCGTAGACGCGACGCTGCGCGCTCCTCCCCATCCGTCGGCGCAGTGCGGGATCGATCAACATGGATCGCATATTCGCGCACACCTCGTCGGCGTCCTCCGGGTTCTTCGTCAACAGCCCGTCGATGCCGTCGCGAACTTGCTGGCGGATGCCGCAGGCCAAGCTGCCGAGGATCGGCACCTGCTTCCACATTCCTTCCGTGCAGGTGAGACCGAAGCCTTCCTGAATCGAATTCTGCGCGATCACCGTCGCGCAGCGTTGCAGCGCGTTGACGATCAGGGCGTTCTCACGCTGCGACTCCATCGGCAGGAGGAGCAGCTCTACATCCTCCTGCAGACGCGGTTCGAGCGAACAATAGGCCGACTTGATCTGGTCCAAGACCTCCAGCCCCTCGGGATCGTCCGCAATCGACGAAGGATCGGGGCCGGCAAACACCAATCGCACCAGCTCGAGCCGGCGCCGCTGCCACCCTTCCATCGAGGTCTCGCTCGACGCCCAGTACTCCCGCTTGAGGCGAACGAAGGCCTCCAGCAGAGGCTCCCACCCCTTGAGCCGATCCCACCGCGAAACCTGCAAGACGTAAGGGCGAAACAGCAAGCCGAACTCACCGGGCACCGAGCTGCTGCCGTCGGGCATGACGCGCTGAACCCGGTGCTCGTAGTCTTCGGGTACTACCGGCTCGTACGCCTCCTGCAGGCCGCTGTTGCAGAAAATCCCGACGATCTTGTGCATCGGCAGGTCGCGGTTCTTCTGCGAGAGTGGATCGATCGCGGGGTAGATGATCGAAGCCCGGCCGGAGAGGTAGCCGGGAATGTACTCCGGCACCGAGAAGATCGCGTGGCGATACCCCTCCAGATAAGGGCGAAGGAAGCTCCAGGCCGCCTTGGTTGCATCCGTCCTCGCGTCGAGCCCGATATGGCAGCGCCAGAGGGTCAACAGGCCGAGCTCGTCGGCGATCATCTTGCCGAGCGGCAAGGGCTGCGGGTCGTGCACCACCACGACATCGTCGGGACCCAGATGCTTCTTGAAGGACTCGAAGTTCTCGCGATTCACCGCTTCGAAGAGCTCGGCATCGTCACGAGTCAGGTTGCGGTCGGCACGCGGGTCGCCATGGATCAGATTGTGCAATCGCTTGGTCAGGTGAAAGAAAGGCTCTCGATCCGTACCGATCACCGCCCACCGCACGTCGAAGCCGAGCTCGTTCATCAGTCGAAGCATGCGCGGCAACATCTCCGCCACGCCACCTCCCGCCGAGGTCGAGTTCACCATCCAGATCGTGCGTCCGTCGAGAATCGGCCGCAGCGGCTCAGCCTCGACTTGTAGGCTCGCGGTAATCGCCGCGAACTTGGTATCGATGCTGTAGTCCTCGAGCGTCGCGGTCGGGGTTCGGTTCGGCTCTACGATTTCGATCATGGTCGCTGCGTCTCCCGTAGTGGATCCCGCAACCTAGGAACCCGCGAAATCCCCGGCAACCGCATCCGAGTAAACGAAACAGCAAATCCCAGACCACGCGACGCCGCCTCACTCGAAGCTGCCCTCGCGTCGACGACTCTGCTCGGGCGGCGCCCATTTTCTCCGCGCCTGCCGCCCTTTTGGGCACGTCTCTCCTTCCCAAAAATGATAAGTCGGCACGGAGACGCCGAGTCTCGTGGCGAGCGAACCCGATCGTCGCCGGTTCCACACCAGAGCCGCGCTCGCAAGCGCTCGACACGAAAGCAACGCCGATGATCGGCCCCGAGCGGATGGTGGCAGCGCTCGCGCCCGCCGCCTGTGCGAACTGCCTCCCGCTGCGGTCACCGAATAATTTCGAGGGGCGGGTGGAACATCGCGCGGAAGTGATTATAGATGGCGTTATGAATGCTCCCGACTAC
>JANQHZ010000382.1 GCA_028282445.1 Candidatus Binatia bacterium
CGAGGATTCCGCCGCTTTCACGAACGTTGACAGGCGCCACCTTGCGCCGGCCATGGGCCGTGGCTATCTTCATCGCCACGACACGAATGCAGCGGTTCCAACGCCCTGTTTTCCAAAGGTTGGGGCGTTCTGGAGCAGAAAGGATTCACCATGTCCAACGTAGCGGACGTCAGCGACAGCTCCTTCGAACAGGACGTATTGAACTCCGACACTCCCGTTCTCATCGACTTCTGGGCGGAATGGTGCGGCCCCTGTAAAGCGATCGCGCCGGTCGTCGAAGAGCTCGCCGGTGAGTACGAGGGCAAGATCAAGGTCGTCAAGATGAACGTCGACCACAATCCCGAAACCCCGGCGAAGTACGGGATCCGGGGTATCCCCAACCTGATCCTCTTCAAACAGGGCACGGTCGCTCAGCAGATCGTCGGTGCGGCGCCAAAGCCGCAAATCGCCAAGGCGATCGACAGCGTCCTCACGTAACACCCCTGGGAGTCCGGGAATGGCGACGACGCCGTTCCCAACTCCCGGGCAACTCCAAGCCCAGGAGTACCGCCTCGGGCTCAGTATGCGTGGCGCCGCATGCTGACGTTCATCATCAGGCCGATCGACGTCAGTAGCGCCAACAGCGAGGATCCGCCGTAGCTCAGGAACGGCAGCGTGATCCCCACCACCGGCAGAGCACCGCTGGTCATCGCAATGTTGATGACCACCTGCCAGAAAACCGTCGCCGTCAGGCCGGCGACCAGTAGCGCGCCGAGATTGTCTTTCGCCTTGCCGGCGATGACGAACCCGCGCAAGATCAGCGCGGCGTAGAGCAGCAACAGCAGAGCGCTGCCAACGAACCCCCACTCCTCGGCGAACACGGAAAAGACGAAGTCGGTGTGCTGCTCCGGGAGAAAATGGAGGCTGTTCTGCGTGCCCTGCAAATAGCCCTTACCGTGCACCATCCCCGAGCCGATCGCGATCTTCGACTGATGCGTGTGGTAGCCGGCTCCGAGCGGATCGGCCTGCGGGTTCAGAAAGCTGACGATGCGTTTTTGCTGGTAGGGTTTCAGGTGCTGCCACCCGAAAGGCAGCGCCGGGCCGACCACCAAAGCGGCGATCAGCACCAGCCGCAGTGGCAGGCCGGCGACCAGCAACACCGAAAACGCCACCAGGCCGATCAGGATCACCGTACCCAGGTCGGGTTGCCGAAGAATGAGGAACGCCGGGACTGCGAACAGAGCGATCGGCGCCAGGAGACGTCCGATCGCGAGTCTGGAGCCCCCCGCCCATCGCGCAAGGTTGGTGGCCAGCACCACGACCACGGCAATCTTGGCGAACTCGGACGGTTGCAGCGACACCGGTCCGAGCCCAATCCAACGCTGCGCCCCACCACCTCGGATGCCGGCGATGTTGACCAAAACCAGCGACAGTACCGAGACGACGTAGACGACATAACCGTAGCGATGGAGCAGCCGGTAGTCGAAGAACATCGCTACCAGAAGCGCCACCAATCCCGCCACGGCCCAGATCGACTGCTTGACGAAGTGGGTACTGAACGGCTGCCCCTCTTGATACGTCGCGCTCAAGATCGTCATCAGTCCGCAACCAACCAGCAGCAGGGTGAGCAGCAGCAGAGGCCACTCGATGTTGGCGACCAGTCGACGATCAATTCTCAGCATAGCGCACCGGCCCGAAGTCCAGCTGCATGCGGAAGTACTCTTCCAAGACGGCGCCGGCGACCGGCGCCGCCACCTTGCCGCCGCCGCCGTCGGCGTGTTCGACCAGAACGGCGATCGCGACCTCCGGTTCGGCCGCTGGGGCGAAGGCGACGAACCAGGCGTGGTCGCGCTGGTTCCACGGCACGTCCTTCGAGTCTTTCGGGTCGGCAGCCAGCGTCACGACCTGCGACGTGCCGGTCTTCCCCGCAACCGCGATGCCCTCGACAGCTGCGCGTTTGCCGGTACCGCGCGGATGCTGCACCACCTCCAACAACCCGTGTCGAACTTCATCGAGCACACCGCCCTTGATCTCCAGCTCGCCGACCAGCTCCGCGGGAATCGACTCGACGACGTCCCCGCCTGCGTCCTCCAGCCTCAGTACGAGGCGCGGGCGATAGCGCTCGCCAACCGCCAGCGCCCCGACGGCGTGCGCCATTTGGAGCGGCGTCGCAGTGACATAGCCTTGCCCGATCGCGACCGGCAGCGTCTCTCCCGGATACCACGGCTCCTTCAGCCTCTCCCGCTTCCAGTGTCGATCAGGGATCACACCACCCTTTTCGTGACCGAGCACGATACCGGTCGGTTCCCCCATGCCGAACATGCGAGCGTACTTCGCAATCGTATCGACGCCGAGCTTCTGTCCGACTTGGTAGAAGAACACATCGCACGACTGGGCGAGCGCATCGATGACCGTCATCTGCCCGTGGCCGCCGCGCCGCCAGCATCGGAAGTCTCGCCGGCCGAGGCGGTGGGAGCCCGAACAGCCGATCTTGGTGAACGGGTTGATGACTCCTTCCTGCAGAGCGGCGGCCGCGACCACCAGCTTGAAGGTGGAGCCAGGTGGATACTGACCGCGGAACGCTCGCTGCGTCATCGGCTTGCGAATGTTGCCGATCAGCTGCTTCCAATCCTCGCTACGAATTCCACCGTTGAAGAGGTTGGGGTCGAAGGAGGGCTGGCTCGCCATCGCCAGGACGTCGCCGTTCCTCGGGTCGAGCATGACCACCGCGCCGACCTGCTCGCCGAGGGCCTGTTCGGCGCTGCGCTGCAGGTCGAGATCGACCGACAACACCAGAGTGTTGCCGGCGGCGGCGTCCACCTTGTCGAGCACACGAATCTCTCGGCCAACCGCATCGACCTCGACGTGACGTCCGCCGTTCACCCCGCGTAGCTGTTCGTCGAAGATCTGCTCCAGTCCCGACTTGCCGATCAAATCGCCGCCCCGGTAGCGATTCGACCGCTTCAGGTCTTCACGACTGACTTCGCCGGTATACCCGAGTACGTGGGCAAGGGTTACCCCTTCGCGGTAGAGGCGTTTCGGCGTAACCCGGACGCTCACCCCGGGAAGTTCGGTTTGGTGCGTCTCGATCGCGACCACTTCCTCGAATGACAGGTCGCGCTTGACCAGAACCTCCTGAAAGCGCGGCCGGCCGGAGGCGCGTTCGAGCACCGCCGTAGTATCGGCAGCACTCTGGCCGAGGTAGTGAGCCAGGATCTCGACCGTACCTTCGAGATCCTTGGTGTCTTCCGGAACCAGCACCGCGTCGTACGAGGCCTCGCTCTCGACCAGCACCCGTCCGCGCCGGTCGACGATGCGACCGCGCGTGGCGGTAATCCGCCGTAGGCGAATACGGTTGTTCTCGGACAGCGCGGCGAGATCCTCGCCATGCAGAATCTGCAGCCACCAGAGCCGCAACACCAGCAGCAGCAAGGCGAACGAAGCAGCCGCCGACGCGTACACCAGGCGGCGACGCAAATCGACAGGTACTTCGTGGGATCCAAACATCACTCAGTCGCGCTCGCGGTGCGCTTGAATTCCCGAAATTGCGAGGAGCCAAAACACCGCCGGCGCCACCGCCGCGGTGAAGACTGCTTGGGTCAAAAGATTACCCGGGACCGACGACCATCCACCGCGCATCGGTACCAACGCGGCAAGGAGAAGCACGACCACAGTCGCCTTGATCAGTGAAGCGAGAAACACCAACACCACCTTCGACACCACATTGTCCACCCACAACCGACGACAGGTGAGGTACACAAGCACAAACACCACCAACATTCCACATGCGTTGAGCCCCGACGGACTTCCGGAAGCGGCATCTTGTAGATAGCCGAGGCCGAACGCCCCTGCCGAGCCTGCCACCGAATGCTGGTTGAGGCCGAGGTAGACACTCAACACCAGCAGGACGTCGGGTACGATCCAGCCCAGGCCGAGGCCGTGGAACACCGTCGACTGCAGCAGCAGCCCGATGCAGGCGACCAATCCGACGATCACAGCCGAGCGCATCAGTCCTCCACACCTTCGAGGTCGATCGCGGGCTCGACGACCAACACTTCTTCGAGATCGGCCAGTCGAACGCTCGGCTCGAGACTTGCCGAGCGCAGCAAATCGCGATGCTCGAGCGAGATTTCGGTGATCTCGCCGATCAGAATGCCCTTGGGGAAAATGCCGTCGAGGCCCGATGTCACGACGCGATCGCCGACCGCGACGTCGATGTCGCGGCGCAGATAGTTCATCCGACAGCCCCGATCGCGCGCGCCCTGGACGATGCCACCGGCGCGGCTGCGCTGGACGATCGCGGCGATCCCGCTGTCGTTGTCGGTCAGCAACAAAACCCGCGAAGCCGAGCGCCCGACCTCGGTAATGCGGCCGACGACGCCGCCCGGGGCCAATACCGCCAAGCCGGGGCGCACCCCGTCGGCGCGGCCGATGTCGATGATCAAGGTGCGAAACCAATGCTGCGGGTCGCGGCCGACCACCCGCGCGCCACGCACCGTCCCCTCCAGCCCGGAACGAAAACGCAGCAGCTCGGCCATCCGCGCGTTGCCGCGCTCGAGCTCACCGAGGCGAATCACGTCCGCCTCGAGCTCGGCGACGCGGCGCTTCAGATGTTCGTTCTCGACCCGCGCCCCGACCAGGTAGACATATCCCGACCACGCACCGGCGACGCCCCGGCCGACCCATTGCGCGGCCCCCTGAAGTGGCGAAAACACGAGCATCACGATCTCCGCGAGCGGATCGCGATAGGGCTTCGCACGGACGCTGATCGACAACAGCAGGAGCGAAAGCAGGAGGAGGGACAGCGCACTCGCCAGTACCCGGTTCCTCCGTAGAAAATCCATCCGCCCGCCGGTCAGCTGCCCGCCGCGAACGAACGGCGCCGCGCTGCCATCGCCCCAACCCCGGGTTGCCGAACGGGACGCACCACGCCGGCGCTACTGGACCGTTACGTCCTTGAGCAGAGCGAGCTCGTCGAGCACCTTGCCCGCCCCCATCACGACGGCAGTCAGGGGATCCTCGGCGAGAACCACCGGCAGGCCGGTCTCCTCGCGCAGCAGCGTGTCGAGATTTCGCAGCAATGCGCCGCCCCCGGCCAAGACGATCCCCTTGTCGACGATATCCGAGGCGAGCTCCGGCGGCGTCCGCTCGAGCGCCACCCGCACCGCATCGACGATTTGCGAGATCGGCTCCAGCAGCGAGTCGCGGATCTCCTCGTCGGACACTTCGACCGTCTTCGGCACCCCCGCGACCAGATCGCGCCCCTTGATCTCCATCGTCTGGATCTCGTCACCGGGATAGGCCGAGCCGATCGTCAGCTTGATCAGCTCGGCAGTACGCTCGCCGACCAGCAAATTGTACTTGCGCTTGATGTACTGAACGATCGCCTCGTCCATCTTGTCGCCGCCGACGCGGACCGACTTGGAGAAGACGATGCCCTTGAGCGAGATCACCGCTACCTCGGTCGTGCCACCGCCGATGTCCACGATCATGTTGCCGGTCGGCTCGGTGATCGGCAGACCCGAGCCCACCGCCGCCGCCATCGGCTCTTCCATCAGATAAACTTCGCGAGCTCCGGCCGACTCGGCCGATTCCTTGACCGCCCGTTTCTCGACCTCGGTCACCCCGAAGGGCACGCAGATCACGATGCGCGGCCGCACCAGAGCCTTGCGGTTGTGGATTTTGGTGATGAAGTGTCGCAGCATCGCTTCGGTTACGTCGAAATCGGCGATAACCCCGTCCTTCAAAGGGCGGATCGCGACGATCGAGCCCGGTGTGCGCCCCAGCATCTTCTTGGCCTCGGCGCCGACGGCGAGGACCTTGCGGCCGCCCCGATCCAAGTTCTGGACCGCCACAACAGAGGGCTCGTTACGGACGATTCCCTCGCCTTTGACGTAGATCAGCGTGTTCGCGGTTCCCAAATCAATCGCGAGATCATTCGAGAACATCCCATAAAGGAAGTTGAGGACCATCACCCACCAGCCAGCCGCTGCCTACCTCAGAAATCGGAAGGCCGTACTTAACAAGATCCCTCGGGCAGGGCAAGAATCGGAGCGCGAAAGCCGCCCGAAAAGCCTGCTCCGAGTTGCTTTTGGCAGGTCGCTACACTATCTTCGCCCGCTTTCTGGGAGATCCTTCAAGGTGCTCGATTCCATACGAAAAAACGCCGCCGATTCGGTCGTTCTCAAAGTCCTTTTCGGCATCATCGCGCTGGTCTTCATCTTCTTCTACGTCGGCACCGCCGGGTTCAGCCAGCTCGAAGTGGTGGCCCACGTCAACGAGGAGATCGTCACCAAGCGCGACTTCGATCAAGTCTACCAGAACCTGAGCAGCTTCTACCGCAACGCATCGCCCAACAACCTGCCCTCCGCCGATCAGCTCGGCCAGCAAGCCTTCGATCAGGTCGTCAATAGCGCGCTGCTGGTTCAGGAGGCGGCCAACGTCGGGCTCGAGGTCGACGCCCAGGAGCTGCGCGACTCGATTTCCTCGCAGCCGGACTTTCAGGTCGACGGGCAATTCAACAAAACCCGGTACGTCGAGGTCTTGCAGCTGAACGGCATCAAGCCGGCGGACTTCGAGACCCAGCAGCGGCGGCAACTCCTCGCCAACAAACTGCTCGAGATCGTTCGCTCGGGCGTCCACGTCACCGACGCGGAGATCGAGGACCATTTTCGCTTTGAGAACGACAGCATCAAGCTGAAATTCATCAAGGTCGCGCGTGCGGATTACGTCGATTCCGTCGTCTTCGAAGAATCGGATCTCGTCGAGTACTACGACGAGAGCAAAGAACTGTTTCGCGAACCGGAGCGGAGCGCGATCCGCTACCTGGCCTTCCGACCGCAGGACTTCGAAGAGCAAATCGATCCGAGCGAGGAAGAGCTGCAGGTCGTCTACGACGAACGGAAAGACCAGTACCAGCAAGGCGAGCAGGTTCGGGCCCGACACATCCTGCTCAAGATGCCGGCCGATGCCGACGAAGAGCAAAAGCGTGAGCTGCGCCAGAAAGCGGTCGATATCCGCAAACGCGCGCTCGACGGTGAAGACTTCGGCGAGCTGGCCGTGGAGTTCTCCGAGGATTCGACCGCGTCGGCAGGTGGAGATCTAGGCTTCTTCACGCGCGGCGTCATGACCGGAGCTTTCGAGGACGCTTCCTTCGCGCTCGGGCCGGGAGAGATCAGCGGGCTGGTCGAAACCGAGTTCGGTATCCACATCATCAAGGTCGAGGAAAAGCAGGAAGCTCGCACCAAGACGCTCGAAGAAGTGCGCGACCAGATCCGCCAGGAGGTCCGCAGACGCGAGTCGCGCAAGTTCACCCTCGCCAAGGTCGAGGAAGCGTTCGAGAAGATGCTCGACGGCGCCGCGTTCACGCAGATCGCCGACGAGTACGGCATCGCCGTCGAGAGCTCGGCTCCCTTCGCACGCAACGAGGCGATCCCCGGCCTCGGGCTACAGCCGGAAATCGCAGCCGCTGCTTTCGCGCTCGATAAGGACGAGCTCGGCGAGATCATGAACCTCGACAACGGCTACCTGATCTTCGAAGTGACGGACCGCATTGCCAGCGCCATCCCACCACTCGACGAGATCCGCGACAAAGTGAGCGCGAGCTTGCGAGAGACCCGCGCCGAAGAGGCCGCCGTCGCGCGCGCCGAAGAATTGCTGGCCGCGCTCGAAAGTAATCCCGACATCGATGCGATCGCGAGCCAACAAGGCCTCGAGGTCCAGGAGAGCGACGAGCTCGGCCGCTTCGGCGGCTATATCCCGAATCTCGGCAACGCCCCCGACCTCAAGACCGCGGCTTTCAAGCTCAGCGAGGACAATAAGCTCGCGCCCGAGGTCTACAGCGTCAACGGCGACGCCGTCGTGGCAACCCTCGGCGAGCGGGTCCCCGCCGACGAGGCGGATCTCGAGACCGACAAGGAGCGTATCTCTCAGCGGTTGCGCGCCCAGAAGGAAGCGACGGTGATCGCCGATTTCATCAAGGACCTGCGCGACCGGTCGACCATCATGGTTGGCCAGGGATACACCTTCGCCACGGAAGACTCGTGAATCGACCATGAGTGGCCGTGACTTGTCGGCCGGTCTCTGCGAGACCTGCGCGCACGCAAGAGAGATCCGCTCGGCCAAGGGCTCGCGCTTTCTTCTCTGTGGCCTGGCCGCCACCGACCC
>JANQHZ010000432.1 GCA_028282445.1 Candidatus Binatia bacterium
CGCACGGGGGCTAGCCAAGGACAGGAGGCCGGGTGAGCTTTGCTCGACCGGCCGAGCCCACCGGAGCGCGCCAGCGCGCACGGGGGCTAGCCAATGATCTCCGACCTACTGGATTTACCCAGCGTGTTTCCGGTAGTTAGACGGGACGCCTGCGGCTACTTGCCGCCGCCGTGGTGAGTGTAGCTCAATCGGTTAGAGCGCCGGACTGTGGCTCCGGAGGTTGTGGGTTCGATTCCCATCACTCACCCTTTTCGGCGCCCCTCGCCTCGCCCCCGAGATCGCCCTCGCAGGTGCCGTGCGGCATGCGTAGGGAGCCCCCCAATGCGCAATAAGTTTCGCCCAGCACTACAGCTTTTTCCCTGGATGTACCCGGTTTTCTTGGGCTAGGATTGCGGCTTGCCACTCTAGATCGCCAGTTTGGCGGTCTGGTTTATCCACAGGTCCGATACAGTGAACCGGTTCCATTTCGTCCATACCGCCGGGCTTCGGCTCAACCAGCCCTTCGAAGGGATTGGCCGGGTGCCCTCCGAGATCCTCGAAGTCCTGGCCGATGCGACCGCGGCGGCTTGGCGCGAGTTGGTGGACACCTGTATCGAAAAGCGGGTCGAGTTCCTCGTCGTCGCCGGCGGTCTCGAAGCGCCCGGCGACGGATTGGCCGGACGCCTGAGCCTGAGCGCCGGCCTCAAGCAGCTGGCCGAGCACGGAGTTCAGTGCTTTCTGAGCCTCGGTCCAGACGACGCGAACGCGACCGAGTTCCTGTCCGCGAATCTCGGCGACGCGATCACGGTTTTCCCCGGCGACCGGCCCGAAACGGTCCTTGTCGAGCGGCGCGACCGGGTCATCGCCGCGGTTTGCGGGCAAAGCTCGTCCGAGGATGGTGAGGTCGACTACCGCAGCTTCTTCGCCGAAGCGCCGGAGGATGTTGTTCGCATCGGCGTCGTGCCGGGAACCACCGCGGACCTGGAACGCGGCCTCGCCGACGGCGGTCCGCGTGCCTCGTACTGGGCCCTGGGAGACGCCCCCGAAGCTTCGCGCAGCGGGTTTTCCCCTTGGATCGTCGAAAGTGGCTCGCTGCAGGGTCGCTCACCGGCGGCGGGGGAACGCGGCGCCCACGGCGCCATGTTGGTCGAGGTCGAGAGCGGTCGCGTCCTCGCGGTCGACCAGATCGCCGTAGACCGCGTCCGCTTTGCGGAAATCGCGATCACCCCGCGTTTCGCCACCGACGACGCGCTACTCTGCCACCAGATCATGGACGAGCTCAACCGCCTGCGCGCGACTCACTCCGGACGCGCTCTGCTCGTCGATATCGTCTTCGCCGCCAGCGATCGTCACCCGGTACCGCCCTTCAGCTCTGAGCAAACGGCGGAAATCCTGGAGCGGCTCCGCAACGATACCCGCAAGTGGGACCCCTTCGTTTGGTGCGCCGACCTCCGCGTCGTCAACGCCCAGCCGGACGATCCGATCGGCGACGACCTGGCGCAGGCCATCGTGCAGGAATCACGGGCACTGCTCGCCAACCCTCTGCAACGCAGCTACTACTTCGCCCGCCGCTTCGAACCTCTGATGAAGCGCTGGACGTCCGAGCTCGACACCGACGATGCGGAGCGCCTGATCGCCGACGCCACATCGCTGGCCCTTCAGAGCGCCGGCGCTTCGATGACGGACGGAGAGTGAAGAGATGCGCGTCCGTTCCTGGGTGATCGACGGCGTCGAAGCGCTCCCCCGTCTCGAGAGCGGCGAGCTGCCGAATGGTCTGATCGTCGTGTACAGCGACGACGTCGATCGCAAAGACGCCGCGGTCGCAGTAATTCGCCGACTCCTCTTTTCCGCACCGGGCAGCGGCGCCGGCCGCTCGACCGCCCACCTATCCGGATCCAACGGCGACTTTGAGCTGTCGACCAACGGCAGCGCCGAAAGCGAGACCTTCTGCCGCGCCGATGGCGCCCCGGCCGGGCGAGAAGACCTCGGCCGGCTGTTCGGCGACGCCGAACGCAGCAACCTGCAACCCGTCTTCGACGTCGACGTCAACGGCGCCGATGCCCCATTGATCGACGCCGCGCTCCCCAGCGCAACCAGCGCGGTGCTTCCGCCCGGCCTCGACCTGCGCATGCGCACCCTCATCGGCCCCGACGGCGATGGTACGCTCGACCGACTACTGGCGGAACTGGAAGACATCGAGTCGCGACTGGCCGCGGCGCTCGAGAACGAAGCCTCTTACCGCGACCAACTTGCCGCTGAGCGAACCTCGACCGACGAGGTCGGCCGCATCTGCGCCGAGCTCGCCGACCTCCGCAAGCGACGCGAGCGGCTCAAAGCGTACGCCGCACTCTGGCCGGCGTGGCTGAAGCGCGTCCGCGTCGAGAAAGACCTCGCCGAGCTCGAAGAGATCGACGACTTCCCCGATACCGACGTCAGCATCGTCGAAGCCCAACAGCACGCCCACACCGCCGAGCTCGAGCTAAAGTCGCTGCGCAAGCAACATCGACAGGCACGCGCAGAGCTCGAGGCTCACCCCGAACCGGGCGCCCGTCATGCAATTCTCGAGTCGGTTGCTGAAATCCACGCCGAGTTGCCTGCCTATCGAAAGCAGATGACCGCGTTCGCCCGAGCGCGCGCGCGCCACGACGAGTTGGCCCGAGTGTTGCCCGAGATCGCGCACCGCGTTTCCGGAGAACAGGGCGACGCGGCGCCCTGCGACCCCATGCGCCTCGACCTCGCCGCCACGCGCGAGTGGCTCAATCGCTCCGACAGCTTGGCCGAACGCGAGGCGGTCACCCGCGCCAGCCTCGAGAAGACTCGCGCTTCGCTCAAGCAACTACGCAACGAACGACAGCGCGCCGTGCGGGCGGCCAAGACACTCTCGGTCCAGCTCGACGACTCCGACGAGCACTGGCGCGCCCTGTGGTCACTGCGGGACGACCTCGAGCAACTCTGGGAGATCCAATCGCAGGGCGAGGCAGCTGCGCGCTCCGCGGAACAGCGTCAATCGGCCCTCGAGAGCCTCGACCGCAGGCGGTATCGGGTGCCGTCGCCGGCGATCGAGCGCTTGCTCTGGATCATCGTGGCCATCGCACTCTCCGCCGCCCTCTGGAAAACGCGCCAAGAGGACCAGGTCACGGCGGTTCTCCTCTGCGCTGTCGTCGTCGCCGCCGTGATCGGTGTCCTCGTCCTCATCTGGAGGCGGCGTTGGGCCGATGTGCAAAACCGTGACATCGTGGCCAGCGAAGAACGGCTGCGCTACGACTTCGAGCGCGCCCGCCAGGTACGCGACGCGCGCTGGAAGAGCGCTGACGAGATTGCGCACCGCATCGAAAGCGCCGCCGTGGCGCTCGGGTTGTCGCGCGTTCCGACCGTCGAAGAAGTGGACGACGCCGAGGAGAAGCTGTTCGAGGCCAGCCGCAAGTTGCAGCAGCGCGGCCCGCTGGCCGAAACCGCACTGGCGATTCACGACCACCACGAAGAAGAAGAGCTCTTCATGGCGCAGCTGCGGGATATCCGTCAGGCCAAAGACGCCACCGCCCTCGAGTGGGAGGAATGGAAGAGTAGCGTCGGACTTCCGGCCGACCTCGAGCAGGAAGATCTCACGACCTACATGTGTGAGTACGATCGCTGGCGCGAGCTCGACGGAGAAACCATCCGTATAGACGAAGAGCTACGCGAGCTGGCCCCGACCATCGAGGCTTGGGAGAGCAAGGCGAGGACGCTCCTACGCGACGTCGGCGTCGACATCGACGATAGTCTATGCGGCCGCGACCTCGAGGACCAACTGACCATGCTCCGCGACAGCGCGACCCGCAGCAGGCGGCTGCTGGCCAAACAGGAGAATCTGAAACAGAAGGTCGCAGACCTCGAAGAGCAGCTCGACGTCGCGGAGAGCGCCGCAAGCGAGCACACCGCGGTCTTCGAAGACCTTCGGCGCCGCGCCGGGACCGAGGATGAAACCGAGTTCGCACGCCGCAAGCAGATCTTCCACCACCGTCGCGAGCTCAACCAGACCCTTGCCCAACTCGAGGATGACTTCGTCGCCCTGCTCGGCCAGCACCATCTCGCCGACGACAGCGAAGTGCGTGCCGACCTCTCGCACGGCAACGCCGACGCCTGGACCGAGCAAGGGTACGACATCGACACCGAGATCGACCGACTCGAAGCAGCGATGGAGACGGCTTCGCACGAACGCTCGACCGCCGCGGCAGCATGTCGCGAGATCGAGCAGTCGGGCACGGTCACGGCGCTCCAACAAGAACGCGCCTGCCTGCGTGAAGAGATCCGCCGACGCGCCGACGACTGGCGGCGACTGTCGCTCGCCGCCGGTCTGATCGAGGAGGCAGCCAAGAGCCTTTCCGAGACCGGTTCGGTCCTGAGCGACGCCTCCGCCAGCCTGCGCAAGCTCACCCTCGGCGAAATGGTTCGGCTCGTCGCGCCCGACGGAAGTGAGCACCTGGTCGTGGTCGATCGCAGGGGCGAACAACACAAGGTCAACGGCAACCTTTCGGCCGAGCTCACCCGCCAAATCAAGCTCAGCCTCCAACTCAGTATGGTACGCGACATCGCCCGCGGTCGGGGACCGATCCCGGTCGTAATGGACGAGGTCATGCAGGATCTAGCCGACGACAAGAGCGCCGCCACCGCCGCCGAGATCGCCGCCCTCGCCGAGCAGCAGCAGGTATTTTACTTCACCACCGACGAATCCTCGATCGCAAAGCTCGAAGCCGCCGGCGACGTCAGCCGCGTCCTCCGGGTGTAGGCAAACGGCGGCACCGTATATTCGCGTCCTCGCCTCCAGCTAAGGATCCCGCGCCACCTGGGCATTGCGCAACGACGCGGGCCGCGACCGGGACGATCTCCACCGGATTGCCCACATAACCGACCCGCATTTTCCCCTCCTCCCTTTACGTATATAGAAAGCGTCCACCGATTTTCTTCGAGGAGGACTGTTGCCGGAAATGCGAGCCTGGACCGTTCGAGACGCGCGCGAGCTGTACAACGTCACCGCGTGGGGTGCCGGGTTTCTCACCGTCAACGAGCGCGGCAACGTCGAGGTTCGCCCCAACGGCGACGGTGGGAACGGCGTCGATCTGCTCGCCCTGGTCAACGACCTCGCTGAGCGAGGCCTGCGAACGCCGATGCTCATCCGTTTTTCGGATATCCTGGCCGCAAGCGTCGAGGGGCTGCGCGCCGCCTTCGAGCGGGCGATCGGCGAGTACGATTACCGCGGCGCCTATCGCGGGGTGTACCCGATCAAGGTCAACCAGCAGCGTCACGTCGTCGAGGAGCTGGTCGACTACGGCTCCAAGGCTCGCATCGGACTCGAAGCCGGCAGCAAGCCGGAGCTGCTGATCGCCCTCGCCGTGCTCGACACACAGGACGCGCTCATCGTCTGCAACGGCTACAAAGACCGCGCCTACATCGAGACCGCCCTGCTGGCGCAACGCCTGGGCCGCTACCCGATCATCGTCGTCGATCGCTTCCACGAGGTCGACCTCATCATCAAGGTCGCCCAGGATCTCGGAATCCGGCCGCATGTCGGGGTGCGAGCCAAGCTCACCACCAAGGGCGCCGGCAAGTGGGTCGAGTCGACCGGCGACCGGTCGAAGTTCGGCCTCACCGCGATGGAGATCGTCGACGCGGTCGAGCGCCTGCGCGAGGCGGACATGCTCGACTGCCTGGAGCTACTGCACTTCCACATCGGCTCCCAGATCACCGCCATCCGCGCCCACAAAGACGCCCTGCGCGAGGCCAGTCGGGTCTTCGTCGGCCTGCACGAGCTCGGCGCGAATCCCAAGCTGATCGACGTCGGCGGTGGCCTCGGCGTCGACTACGACGGGTCGCAAACCAACTTTCACTCGTCGATGAACTACACCATTCAGGAATACGCCAACGATGTCGTCGCCTCGATCCAGGAAGCGTGCGACGAAAAGCAGATCGAGCATCCCGACATCGTCACCGAAGCCGGTCGGGCCATGGTCGCCCACCATTCGATGTTGGTATTCGACATCCTCGGTGTGCAAGAGACGCTGCCCCGCAAGGCCCCGGCCCCTGTCCAAGAAGAAGACCATCGCGTCATCCGCGATCTGCAGGAAGTCTGGTCGACCACCACCCAGAAGAACGTCCTCGAGGCCTACCACGACGCCCTTCAGCTCAAGGAAGAAGCGACCAGCCTCTTCTCGCTTGGCTACCTCAACCTGCACGAGCGAGCGCGTGCAGAGCGACTGTTCTGGCACTGCTGCGAGAAGATCCTGCGCATCACGCGAGACCTGCCGAGCGTCCCGGAAGAGCTCCAGCCGCTCGAGAAAAGCCTCGCCGACACCTACTATTCGAACTTCTCCGTATTCCAGTCGGCCCCCGATCACTGGGCCGTCAAGCAGCTGTTCCCGGTGATGCCGATCCACCGACTTCATGAGAAGCCCACGCGGCGCGGGGTTCTCGCCGATCTCACCTGCGACAGCGACGGCAAGATCGACAAGTTCATCGATCCGCACGACGTCAAAGACGTACTCGAGCTCCACGCCCCCAACGGCGATCCCTACTACATCGGCGTCTTCTTGATCGGCGCCTACCAGGAGATTCTCGGAGACTTGCACAACCTCTTTGGCGATACCGACGCGGTACACGTTCGTCTCGACGACGACGGCGGCTACAGCATCGAGCACGTCGTCGAAGGCGAGGACGTCAAGCAAGTCCTCGAATACGTCGAGTACGACCCGTCCGCGCTGGTCGAAAAGGTTCGCCGCAGCATCGAGCGCTCCGTCCGCGCCGGAAATATCAGCCTCAACGAATCCGCCCGCCTGCGCCGCCACTACGAACAAGGTCTGAGCGAATACACCTACCTTACGCGCGACAGCTAGCTGTCGCGCGTGGCCAAAAGACGAGCCGGGCTACCGCCCGCCCCGTCCGGCCAAAGCGCTCCTAGGGAGCGCGGCCAAACGCCGCTCGCTACGCTCGCGCCAGTCCAAGAATCCCCAACGTCCCCCTCGCGGGGGGACTTCAGGGGGGGATTCGATAAGTCGACGAAGTCGACCACCCTCTCCACTTGCAGCGACGAGCGAAGCGAGCCTTGGACGCACTTCGAAGACGTGCTTTGGCCGGGCGGCGCATGCCGCCCTTTGGCCTAGCGCCAGCGCTTCGCGCTGGCGCTAGAGCGCGTCGACCAGCGACTGCGCGATCCGCGCCTCTTCGCTCACGACATGGTCCGCGCCGAGTTGGCGTAGAGGCTCGCAATTCCCCTGGTAACGACAGCGAACCAGGACCTGGCATTCGCGGTTGAGAGCGCGCAGTCCTTTCACGATTCCCTTCGCGGCTTCGTCGTCCGGTACACAGACGATCGTGAGACCGGCGCTCCGGACTCCCGCGGCCTCGAGGATTTGCGGACGACTCGCGTCGCCGGCGACCGTTCGGAACCCGAGCTGCGCGAACTGCTGCAAGTTGACCGGACTGATGTCGACCATGCAGACATCCACGCCGCGCATCTCGAGAGTGGAGCATACCCGCTGGCCAACCGGTCCAGCGCCGATCACCACCGCTTCTTCGACGTCGTCGGCATGAAACGCTTCGTCGGCCCCGTCGTCCTCGCCCTGCCCGATCGCCGCCATCCCGGAGCGAAGCAGAGGCGGCGCCAGTACGAGAGTCATCAGGCCGATGGCGATCATGAAGCCGTACTGCTCGGGCGTCACCAAGCCGGCGGACAAGCCAGACAGCGCCAACACGAAAGCGAACTCGCCGATATGGGCCAACCCCGCTCCCAGTCGAAGACTGAGCCCGACCGGCACCCCCGTAGACCACAACGCCAAAGCGCCGGCGAAGGTCTTGATCCCGAGACACGCGGCCAGAAGTCCCGCCAGTCGCATCGGTGCGTCGGTCAGAATCGAAGCCGGCAGCAACAACCCGAGGCTGCAAAAGAAGATCGCCGCGAAGGCTTCGCGAAACGGCAGCACCACCGCCTCGATTTGCGAAGTCCAGCGGCTGCCGCTCAGCACCAGGCCGGCGAAGAAGGCGCCGACGACGGGCGGCAAGCCGAGGACGTGCGCAGCCCGGGTAACTCCGCCGAGCACGACCAACGAAAACAACACCACCGAGGTCGTCGAGCGGTCGCGACACACCATCGGCATCAACAGGCGTGGAACCAGATAGCTCAGCGCCGCGATGCCGCCGCCGAAGGCGATCGACCGAACCAACAGCGAGCCGACGTCCCACAGCAGCCCGCCCGAGGACGACCCGAGCAGCAGCGGAACCGCCAGCAGCAACGGCACCAACGCCGCATCCTGAAACAACAGGATCCCGATCACCCGGCGTCCGACCGAATCGGAGGTTCTGCCCTGCTCGGCGAGCGCCTGAAACACCAGCACGGTCGAGCTGAAAGACACCGCCAGGGCAATCAGCGAGGCCGCGCGCGGCCCCAACCCCATGTAAAGCAACAGGCCACCGAGCGGCACAGCCGTCGAGAGCATCTGCACCGAACCGCCGACCACCAGCTTGCGCCCCAGTCGCAGCAACTCGCCCGGCGTAATCTCCAATCCGATTGAGAAGAGCAGGAAGAAGACCCCGAGCTCGCCGAGCGCCTCGATCTCGTGATGACGCTGCTCTACCACCCCGAAGCCACCAGGCCCCAGCATGCAGCCGCCGACCAGATATCCGACGACCGCCGGAAACTTCATCCGCCGCGAGACGACCCCGGCCACCAATCCGATCGACAGGATCAGCAACAGATCGGATATGACGAAGTCGAGATGCATGGCCCGTTACGATTCATACCCGGACAGAAACAAGGGCGCTATTGCGCCCGACCCAAGGCGCGTCGCGCCGTCCCAAGCTCCGCGTCGCCTGCGGCTCGCAGCGCGTCCCAAGA